>JAGGZP010000055.1 GCA_021161965.1 bacterium | reverse complement strand
TTACCGAACAATCCTATCAGCCGTGAAATTAAAAGTCAATTGACTCGTAGTGGAACATCAATTGGTGCCAATTATTTTGAAGCAGAAGCAGCAAGTTCTAAAAGGGATTACCGGAACTATTTTAGTATCGCATTAAAATCGGCCAATGAATCAAAGTTTTGGTTGGCGATTTTAAAAGATAGCGGTTTAATTTCTTCAGAGATGATCTCGAATTACAATTTTCTCCTAAAAGAACTACAAGAAATATCAAATATTCTCGCTGCAAGTATTTTAACAATGAAAGGTAAAAGAAAAAGTTTTTAAATATTTGGTTTGTATTTTTTATATTTTAGATTTTATTTTTAATATTTTATTATGGAGTCGACACAAAAATACATTGATATCTCAGAGATAAAAAGAGATTGTCTTGTTCTTAATGACGGAACATTAAGAGCAGTAATTTTGGTATCCTCAATTAATTTTGGATTAAAATCACAAGAAGAGCAAACAGCAGTTATTCAAGCCTATGTTCAATTTTTAAATAGTTTAGAACACCCAATTCAGATTGTTGTTCAGTCGCGAAAACTTAATATTCAGCCTCATATAGAAGATTTACGAGAAAAAATGAGAAATCAGACAAATGAGTTGTTGAAATCGCAAATGGCCGATTATATTGATTTTCTTCAGGAACTTGTTAAGCTAGGCCAAATTATGACAAAAAAATTTTATATTGTTGTTCCCTATAATCCTGCCGGTGATAAAAGAAGAGGATTTTTGGCGCGGCTTTCTGAAGTTTTATCAGCTGGCGTATCAATTAGATTAAAAAGAGAAAGATTCGAAAGATACCGTGAAGCATTATTCAGAAGAGTTGATAATGTTATTAGTGCTTTATCAAGTATGGGCTTAAAAGCAGTACCATTGGATACCCAAAGTTTAATTGAATTATTTTATAATAGTTATAATCCTATCGAGTCCGAAACAGAAAAGCTAGCTAAGTTAGATAAATTAAGAATAGAACAATAAAATATAATTTTATGGCCTTTCGTCCATCAGCTTTAAAAAAACCAACAATTGAAGAAAAAAAACAACCTCTTTCTCCTGAAGAAAAAGAGAAGATTGAAGCTAAAAAAATTTCGGAAACAAAAGAATTAATTGAAGAGGAAAAGGCTTATTTGAAAGGCGTTGTCTCGATTCGCGATTTAATTGCACCGGCTGCGCTTAAAGTTAATCCGAAATACATTCAATTAGGAGGTAAATATGTAAGAACAATTTTTGTTGTTTCTTATCCACGCTATATTTCTGTAGGTTGGTTTGCTCCAGTTATTAATTATAACGCTCCGCTTGATGTGGCAATGTTTATTTATCCAGTAAAAGCAGCAGTGGTTTTAAAGCAGTTACAGAAGAGAGTTGGAAATATTGAGGCAGAACTTGAAGCAGCTCGAGAAAAAGGTATGCCCCGCGACCCATTGAAAGAAACTGCTTTAAGAGATATTGAGAAGTTGCGTGATGATTTAACAACTGGTGTTGAACATTTTTTTCAGTTTGCTTTATATGTGACTCTTTATGCTGATTCAGAAAAAGAGTTGGATTTACTTTCAGCAAAAATTGAATCGATTTTTGGTTCCAAATTAATTTATACTCGTCGTGTTTATTATCAAGCAGAGCAAGGTTTTAATTCAACTTTACCAATGGGACGAGACGAATTAATGATTACTTTTAATATGAATTCTTCCCCTCTTGCCTCGAGTTTCCCTTTTACTTCAGCAGATTTAACATCAGATAATGGAATACTTTACGGAATAAATCGCCATAACAACAGTTTGATTCTTTTTGACCGTTTTTCAATGCAAAATGCAAATATGGTTGTTTTTGCTACTTCTGGTGCGGGGAAAAGTTATGCAATTAAATTAGAAATTTTGCGTTCTTTAATGATGGGAACAGATGTAATTGTTATTGATCCAGAACGAGAGTATAAATATCTTTCTGACGCAGTTGGTGGTACATATATAAATGTTTCCCTGGAGGCAGAAAGCAAAATCAATCCTTTTGATTTACCTAGAAGAGTAGGAGAGGATGTAAAAGTTGCTGATTTAATTCGTACAGCAGTTATTACCTTAAAAGGACTTTTGAAAATTATGATTGGTCAGGCTGATGAAAAGGGAATTAAAAGATTTACTCCAGAAGAAGATTCTTTACTTGATCGTGCTTTACTTGAAACATATGCTAAAAAAGACATTGTTCCTGGCTGTGATTTAACAAAAGTAGAAATGCCGACGTTATCCGACTTACAACAAATTTTAGAAGGAATGACCGGAGCAGAAAGTTTGGTTGAACGATTAAAAAAATATACTGAAGGAACATTTGCTGGATTTCTAAATTATCCAACAAATGTTAAAATGGATAATCAATTAGTTGTTTTTTCAGTTCGTGATTTAGAGGATGAGTTGAAACCAATTGCCATTTATACAATTGTCAATTATATTTGGAATGTAGTTCGTTCGGAGATGAAAAAAAGAATTTTAGTTATCGATGAAGCTTGGTGGTTAATGCAACAGGAAGATTCGGCAAAGTTTATTTATGCTTTAGTGAAAAGATGTCGAAAATATTATTTAGGAGTAACAACAATTACTCAAGATGTTAATGATTTTCTTATTTCTCCTTATGGACGAGCAATTGTAACCAACTCGGCTCTACAACTTTTAATGAAACAGTCGCCAGCAGCAATTGATTTAGTTCAAAAAACATTTATGTTGACTGAAGGAGAAAAGTATTTGCTTTTAGAATGCGGTGTTGGTGAAGGGATATTTTTTGCTGGAGCAAAGCATGCGGCAATTAAAGTTGTTGCCTCATATTCAGAAGACCAATTGATTACTTCCGACCCTCGACAACTTTTAGAAATTGCTGAGGAAAAGAAAAGATTTGCTGAGGAAATGGGCAGCAATAATCAATTATAATTAATTATCAATTATCAGTTATAAATTATATGAAAAAGAAAAAAATAATTATTGCTATTAGCGTTTTAGTTATTATTGGTTCAGTATTTCTTTTCATCTCTTTTAGGAAAGAAATAATCAATTTTGTTTTTGAACAAAAAAAGGCAACGATTAAAACCAGAACATCAACTAATCAAACAAGTACAACTGAAAATTTAAAACAGATATCCCCGGCTGTGTTAGAAAAAAATAAATTATTTTTAGAGGCGCGAAATTTTATTGAACGTTATGGAAGTTATTCTTCCGACAGTGCTTTGGCAAATATTAAAGAAGTAGAGTCAATAATGAGCGAAGATTTAAAAGCTCAAGCAGAAAGAAAAATTTTAGCATCGCAAAAAATAGGTAAATTTTATAGTTTAAGAACAAAAGTTTTGTCTCTAAATTTGGATGAATATACCCCAAATGAAAAAGCAATTTTTTCAGCAAATATTCAGCAAGAAGAAATAAAAGGAAATAAAAAAACTGTTCGATATAAAGTTGTAAAAATAATTTTCAATAAAGTTGAGGGTAGTTGGAAAGTTAGTCAATATACTGTTAGTAATCTTCTCTAAATGTTTCAAATAGGAATAGAGGTAATACTATAATTATCAATTATAAATTAAATTATAAATTATCACTTGTTATGCCTGAGGATTTCGAAAAAATGAAACAAGAACAAGAAAGAAAAAGAGCACTCTGGAGAGAAAAGCAAAAAGCAAAAATTGGTGAAAAATTGTCTATAAGAGAGCCAGTTATTCAGAAGACGGCTGAGCCAGAAGAGGAATTACCTGAAGGACGAAGTCCAAGAGCAATTATGGTCCGATTAAGAGCAGCTCAGGCAAAAGAAAGAACAGCACAAAAAACAACAAAACAAAAAGCACTCGAATCTTTACCTGGCGGTGAGGTGGCCGCGAGAATTCGTGAATGGCAACAGACAATGAAAAGATTAAAGACTATTTATCGGATAATCAATGGTGCCTCAGGAATTACATTAGTTGGATTAATTATTACTTTTCTAATAATGAATGCTCAATTATTTTTGGGGAATTTGATGAAGATGAAATTTATTCCTGAGTTAGATTGGCCCGAGATACTGATTCTTTTATTTGTTGACTTTATTGTTGGTATGGCAATTTTGATATTTATCCTCTTTATATCATTTTTAATTGGCTCATTTGTAAAATAATTATGAATAAAAAAGTTAAAAAATTAATTTTTATCTTTGCTTTATTAATCGGCTTTTTTGTCATTTTTAACCGTGTTTTTGCTGCGGAGACAATATTCAAACCGGAAGTAACAATTGGAAATGAATTTAAAGCTGGGCAAGCAGTTACAGTAACTGGTACAACTTTAGCAAAATATATTGTTGCAATTTATAAATGGTCAATTAGAGCAATTGCAATTTTAGCTGTAATTATTATTATGGTTGCTGGATTTCGCTGGATGACAGCTGCAGGAAATGCTTCAATAATTTCCCAGGCAAAAGAACAAATAATTTCTGCTTTAATTGGGCTAATTTTAGCAATTGGTGCAAATTTTCTTTTGTATTTTTTAAACCCAGCTTTGGTTAGATTAAAAAGTTTAAATTTAACCAAGATTAAAAAACAAACTGTTCCGGCTAGCGAAGTTAAAGTAGAGTTTTGTTTAGATGACAATACTTATGATTGTGTAAATGAAGAGGGTTATAAATTGGGCGGAACAGACGAAATATATGCTTATAGTTATCCCGATCTTAGTTCCGGTCACGGTTATGAAGGACATTATTACATAAAAGTTTTATATTCTGATACTATTTTTGCCACAAAAATTAGGCCAAATATTAACAAGATAGCTTTTAGTTTTGTTGGGGTAATTGGCGCTACAGATTGTGAAAATTGTGAAGATTCGCCGATTAGCATAGATAAGGCAATTAATCTTAATAACTTCAAAGTAGTACAAAATAAAGAGGTAACAATCGATGGTAAAAAATGGCATGAATACATCTATCATGGTTGGAAAGTTGGTGTAGTAAAAAATTTGAATATGAAAGAAGGATTAAGTTGTATACCTAAAAGTGGCTGTTATCGTCTATTGTCTGCTAGTCTTACTCAGTATACTGGGGGCGTTGGTGTTGCTACTAAGGCTGATTGGACTAAACCAATTACTAAAATAATTGTTATTTACTAATTTTTATGTCTAAAAAGAAAATTTTAATTATTATTTTATTTATTCTTGTTGTCATTGGCTTGGCTTATCTTTTGTATTTTGTCTTTTTCAGGCCGAAACCACCAATTTCACCGCCAGTAAAACCAGAAATAGAAATACCAGCTAAATTACCAGTAACCAAAGAAGCCTGGCAAAGAATGACTTATGAAGAAAGGAAAAAGGCAGGCCTACCTCTTTATCAATGGCCAGAAAAGGAGGAAGTTATAAAAAAACCTAAAAAACCATCGGTTATAATGCCGAAAATTGATAAAATTGCTCAGGGACGTAAAACGTTTATTAACCCTATTTCTGATGATGTTGTTTCTGGAGCAACAATTTCAACCGATGGCTTAAGTAGTCTTTATTATAATAAAACCGATGGCCGGTTTTACCGAATAGATAAAAACGGCAAAAAGATTCGTCTCTCTGACAAGGTCTTTTATAATGTCAAAGATATTAAATGGGCGCCAACAAAAGATAAAGCGGTGATTGAATATCCTGATGGTTTTAAAACAGTTTACGACTTCAAAAAACAAAAACAATATACATTACCAAAAAATTGGTCTGATTTTTCCTGGGATCCATTTGGTTCTATGCTTGCTTTTAAATCGATTGGTCGGCACTCAGAAAATAATTGGTTAAGCATTGCCTTGCCCGATGGTACCGGAGCCAAAGCAATTGAGCCAATAGGAGATAATGCTGATAAAGTTACTGTTTCCTGGTCACCAAATAATCAAGTAATTGCTTTTTCTGAAACTGCTGAACCTAAGGGCACCTGGACACATGATGTTCTTTTAATCGGTCAAAATGGTGAAAATTTTAAATCTTTGACTGTCGATGGCCGGCGTTTTGAACCGAAATGGTCGCCAAAAGGGGATAAAATTGTTTATAGTGTTTATTCTCCAAAAACTGATTTTAAACCCGAGCTTTATATTGTTAATGCACAAGGTGATGAAATTGGTACTGGTCTAATTGATACTGGTTTAAAAACTTGGGCTCATAAATGCACATTTAATTCTTCTGGTAGTACTCTTTATTGCGCGGTTCCGAAGAATTTACCTCAAGGAGCGGGGATGTTACCAGAGCTAGCAGAAAATACAACTGATGATTTTTATAAGGTTGATGTATTAACTGGTGAGAAAACGTTTTTAGCCGAAGGTGCTTTTGGTGGTTATAATGTTAAAAATATATTTTTATCAGATGATGAAAGTTTACTTTATTTTGTTGATAGTGATACCGGGCGCTTACGTTACATCAGATTAAAATAAAATTAAATTGGGAGAAATATATTAAATCAATAAGAGACTTAGAATATTTCCTCGTGTTACTTACTGGCCTTTCGCACGAATAGCCAGTAAAAGTAGACGAAGAAACAATTTAATAGTTTATTTAATTTAAACTTATGCGAAAAGAGATTAAAATTTTAAAAGCATTAGCGAATGAAAAAAGGTTGGAAATATTGAAATTATTAGAAAGGCATAATGATCTCAATGTAGGTGAAATTGCCCAACAAATTCATCTTCATTTTAAAAGCACTTCGAAGCATTTACAAAAATTGGCTGATGCTGGTTTAGTCGAGAGAAGACGTGATGGTCTTTTTGTGAGTAATAGAAATAGTAAATTAGTAGCCAGGCTTTTATCTACAATTCGTAATTTTATTTAGGTATTTTGTTTTTATCTTTATTTCTAATTTTTTATTTTCTATTTTCCTTGTTTCTATCGGAATTTTTGTTGCTGGCCTTTCGCACGAATAGTCAGTGAAGAAATTTTTTCTTCCTAAAGGACTTCCTAAAAAAAGATTTTAAGAAGTCGGCTACCTAAAAATTTTGCTCTTATTTTACAAGACTTGTAGGGGTTTATCTCCTTTATACTGTCAGGTCTATCTATTGGCCTTTCGCACGAATAGCCAGTGAAGAAATTTCTTAAGAGGAAAATTTTTAAAAAGAACAATTTTAAGAAGTCGAACTTCGTAAAATTTTCTCCCAAAACTTCCTAAAAAAACTTTCTGAAAAACTGGCCTTTCGCACGAATGGCCAGTGAAGGTAAATAAAGAAAATAAAAATATGAGGCGAGACCTCATTTTTGTAGTTTTTTATTTACTTTTTATTTATTTCTTACAGACAAAAAGCATTACAAGAGATTACTGACATTATTTGAATACTCTTAAAGCGTTTTTTGCTGCGTCAAAAGTAGCCTCCTTTTTACTCGAACCCTTACCTTTCGCAATCATTTTTTTTCCGACATAAACAGCGACCTCAAATAATTTTTTATGTGCCGGTCCGCTCTCATTTAAAATTTTATAAACAGGCGTTATTTTTAATTTGCCTTGAACGATTTTTTGAAATAGACTTTTTGCATCTTCAAAATACTTTGCTTTTTTTTCGGAAAAATCTTTCAAAATAAAATCTTTAATAAATTTTTTGCATTTTTTTATACCCTGATCAAGATAAATCGCGCCAATTAGTGCTTCAAATGTATTAGCAAGAATTACTTTTCTGGCTTTCCCTTTCGATTTTTTCTCTCCTTTACTTAGAAACAATAAATCGTTAAAGCCGAGTGCCTTTGCTTTCTTTGAAAGGTTTTCTGTGTTAACTAAGCCAGATCGCCAATTAGTTAAAACTCCTTCTCGTTGATTAAATTTATTGTATAAATAAGTTGTTACTATAAATTCCAAAACAGCATCACCTAAAAATTCTAATCTCTCGTTGTGTTTAAGTTGACAGTTGGGGTGTTCATTTAGATATGAACGATGAACAAATGCTTGTTTTAAAAGATTTTTGTTTTTAAAATGAATGTTTATTTTCTTTTCGAATCGTTTAAATTTATCCATAATAAACTTATAAAAGATTTTTTCCTTCTTTAAGACTCTCATAAATTGCTCCAAGAATTCCATTAACAAATTTACCAGAGCTAACTCCACCGAATGTTTTTGCTATTTCAATTGCTTCATTAATTATTACTTTTGGCGGATTTTTTTTATCGTATAACATTTCAAAAACGCCAATTCGCAAAATATTTCTGTCAATGATTGTCATTCTTTCAATTGGCCATTTTGGGGCGAAATCTGTTATCACTTTATCAATTTTTGTTTGATAATTTATAATACCCTTAACTATATTTCTAAGAAAAGCATTCTCTTTAAAATTTTCTGAATTAACCTCTTCGATGTTTCTATTAATTATTTCTTCAATATCTACAAAATCTTTCTTTAGAATTGATTTTTTAAAATCCCACTCTGCTAATGTTTTTAAAGCAATTTCTCTCGCTTTATGTCTTTGGGCCATAGAAATTAAAAATTATTTTTTCTTTTTGTTTTTTGATTTTAAAACAATAATTTCTTCATTTAGATAATATCCACAATACGGACAAACATGATGAGGAAGAATAAGTTTTCCACAATGTGGGCATTTTACAAGATTTAATTTTTTGATTCTGTATTGATATTGTTTTCTTTTTTTTCTGCTTTTTGTTCTCTTTTGTGTTGGTAATGCCATAAAGTTGAATTAAGTATTATAATTATATCAAATGA
>JAGGZP010000039.1 GCA_021161965.1 bacterium | reverse complement strand
TTTTTCTTTCCTTCTAAAAATATTTTTGTTCTTTTTTTGATTTTTTTGGTTTTAACCTATTTGATTTTTAAACTGGTTATTTTTTATAAAAAGAAAAAAATAATTTTGATTACTTCTCTTACTGCTATTATTCTTGGTGCATTTAGTAATCTTTTTGAAAGATTTATTTATGGATATGTTACAGATTATATTTCTTTTTTATCTTTAGGTGTTTTTAATTTGTCGGATGTTTTAATTGCTTTTGGAGTGATATTATTGCTTTACATAAAAATAAAAAAGGGTTAAAATAAAATTATGTTGGCGAAAATTTTATCATCGGTAAATATCGGTTTAAATTCAGAATTAACTGAGGTTGAAACGGATATTTCACGAGGTTTTCCCTGTTTTAACATTGTCGGTTTACCTGATAAAGCTGTTGAAGAAGCAAAAGAAAGAGTAAGGTCAGCAATAGAAAATTCAGGATTCAAATTTCCCGGAAACAAAAGGATCGTTGTTAATTTAGCACCAGCAAATATTAAGAAGGAGGGTTCGATTTATGATTTACCAATAGCCTTAGCCATTCTTGTTGCCTCAGAGCAGTTATCAACTGACTTGCTTCCTCGATCGGCAATTTTTGTTGGTGAGTTGGCACTTAATGGAAATTTACGACATAGCCGAGGTATTTTGCCTATGGCAATTTTAGCAAAACAAATAAAAATTAACGAGATTTATTTGCCCGAAGATAATCTAAATGAAGCGAAACTTATTTGTGGGTTAAAAATTTATCCTTTAAAATCTCTTTCTGCCTTAATTTCTCATTTAACTGGCCAAAAAATAATTAAACCAATTGTTAGCCAAGGAGTGAAAATAAAGCCGAAAAGCGAATACGAATTTGATATGGCATTTATTAGGGGCCAACAAAATGCGAAGAGGGCGATGGAAATTGTTGCTGCTGGTGGACACAATCTTTTGATGATGGGACAGCCGGGTTCAGGAAAAACACTTTTAGCCCGAGCATTACCATCGATATTACCGATAATGACTGAGGAAGAAGTTTTAGAAGTAACAAAAATTTATAGCGTTGCTGGACTTCTACGTCCGGAACAATCTTTTATTTCTGAGAGACCCTTTCGCAGTCCTCATCACACAATTTCTGATGTTGCTTTAGTTGGGGGCGGTCAGTATCCGCGGCCTGGAGAAGTTAGTTTAGCTCATCGAGGTGTTTTATTTTTAGATGAGTTCCCCGAATTTTCTCGTCACGTGATTGAGAGTTTACGCCAACCGTTAGAGGATGGGATTATTAATATTTCTCGGGCGCGCAATAGTGTTACTTTTCCGGCTAAATTTATTTTAGTTGCCGCCCAAAATCCTTGCCCTTGTGGTTATTATGGCGATCCAGAAATTCCTTGTACCTGTACACCGAGCCAAATTGTGAAATATCGACAAAAAATTTCCGGCCCGATATTGGATAGAATAGATTTACATATTGATGTTCCGAGAGTAAAGTTTGAAAAATTAAGTAGCGATGAAAAAGCAGAATCATCGGCCTCAATTCGTGAGCGTGTTCAAAGGGCAAGAAATATTCAATTAAAAAGATATAAGGAACTCGATATTTTAACTAATTCAGAATTGTCGACTAGGCAAATAAAAGTTTTTTGTAAGATTGATAACTCATCACTTGAATTAATTCGTAATGCAGTGGATAAATATCATCTTTCCGCAAGGTCATATCATCGAATATTAAAAGTTGCCCGAACAATTGCTGATTTAGAAGGAAGTGAAAATATTTTACAGAAGCATATTGGCGAAGCAATTAAATATCGAGTTAAAGTTGGAGAAGAAATTTAATTATATGAAATCTGAAATTAGAAAAGATTATTTTTTAAATAGATATACAATTTTTGCTCCTGCTAGACAGAAGCGGCCTAAGGAAAAAGAAATAGAGGAAGAGGAAGAAAGAAAAGATAGATGTGTTTTTTGTCCCGGAGGTAAGGGTCTAGAAAAGAAATATCTTATTAAAAAATATGGACCAAAAAAACCTTGGTCTATTGCGGTAATAAAGAATAAATATCCAATAGTTACACTTGATAATAAAAATGCTTACGGCGAACACGAAATTGTTATTGAGACACCAATACATGAAAAGCGTTTGTATCAGTTTTCGATAGAAGAAATAATAAATTTGATTAAAGTTTATCGGGAGAGAACAAAGGAGATTTCAAAAATAAAGGATATTAATTATATTTTAATTTTTAAAAATGAAGGAGTAAAATCAGGAGCCTCGCTAGTTCACAGTCATAGTCAAATATTTTCTTCAAAAATTATCCCCCCTGATGTCCAGAAGGAATGGCAAACTGCTCACCAATACGAAGAAAAACATGGGGTTTGTCCTTATTGCGAAATTATTAAAAGAGAAGAGAAGAGCGAAAGAAGAGTTTTTGTTGATAAAGATATTGTTGCTTTTTGTCCTTATGCTTCGCGTTTTCATTACGAAGTTTGGATATTCCCTCGACGTCATATTGACAATGTTGTTCAGTTAAATAATAAAGAAATCAGATCAATGGCGAAAGTATTAAAATTAGTTCTTAGCAAATTAAATGCTTTAGGACTTGGTTATAATTTTTTTCTTGATCAGTTAATTACAGATAAAAATCAGCATTTTTACCTGAAAATTCAACCTCGAGCGACAATTTGGGGAGGAGTAGAGCTCGGTTCAGGATTAATTGTTAATACTATTTTTCCTGAGATAGCGGCAAAATTTTATCGTTCCAAAAATTAATTTATAATCTTAAAAGATATTATGTCAAAAGCAATTTGGACTAAATTAACCGGTCTTTCCGAGAAAGAGTTAGAAAAGAAAGGTGAGGAGGTGGAAATTAATCCAAAATTAGTCGAGAAAAAAGAGGAGAAAGAAACTAAAGAGGAGGAAAAAACTAGTTTACCAAAAGAAGAGTGGTTAGCAGTTGAAGGCCAGCTTTCTATTGATCTCTATGAAGACGGGGATAATCTAATTATTAAATCAACAATTGCTGGCGTAAAAGCAGAGGATTTAGATATAACTGTTGAACCAGATTTAATTACTATTCGTGGTGAAAGAAAAAAAGAAGAAGAATCAACAAAAAATTATTTTTATCAGGAATGCTTTTGGGGCAGATTTTCTCGAACACTTGTTTTACCTTACCCAATTAAACCAGAAGCAACGAAAGCAAGTTTAAAAAATGGAATTTTGACAGTAATTTTACCAAAAGTAATCGAAAATAAATCGACTAATGTTGAAATAGAAAATTAATTTATGCATAACTTAAATTTAGTTGATAATTTATCTAGCAAGAGAGGTGGTGAAATTCACGAATTTAAAGGCCGGTTGTTGAGGTTGTTTATTTTTTTATTTGTAGCATTTATTGTTGTTATTACACCATTTTTATTTTATCAGAAAATCTATGCTGGAAGGATTTATTCCGGCGTCTATTTAAATAAAAATGATTTGTCTTTTTTGAACAAGAGAGAAGCAAGATTGCTTCTTGATTCATCTATTGAGGAAATTGAAAGAAAAGGGATTGTTTTCGAGGGCGAGAGCCCGCGAGGGAAAAAGGTAATTAGCATCCCTTCGGTTTTAATCGGTATTTATGATCCTGATCTTTCCCGGACAGTTTTTAGTATAAATTTAGAGAAAACAGTTAATAGAGCATTTTCTCTCGGGCGAGATAGATTTTTTTTAAAAAATTTTTACCAGATATTAAAGTGTAAATTGAAAGGCTGTCAAATTAAAACATCTTTTTCTATAGATAAAAAGGAATTAAAAGAGATACTTAAGAGTGAATTTTCTTCTTTAGAGCAGTCGCCAAAAAATGCAAATTTTTATTTAGATAGAAGAGGTGAAATTAAATTTATTAAGGAAAGACCAGGATATTTTTTTGATTTTAATGAAGCGCTTGGAAATATAGAAAAAAATTTGTCTTTGCTTGATAATCAGAAAATAAAATTAAAATTAATTTATCAAGAGCCACAAATAAAAATTAGTGAAGTAGAAAATTTATCAAAAAAAATAGTAGATTTATTAAATTTAGCGCCAGTTACTTTAAGATATAAACAAAAAAAATGGCAGGTTAGTCGCTATTTGTTTAGTCAATGGATTACCCCGGTTAAAGAAAATAATATTGTTAAATTAGGGTTTGATAGGGATAAAATTAACACTTATTTAAAAATTATTTCGCAACAAATTAATGTTGAACCAATAGATGCTAAATTTAAAATGAAAAATGGAAGAGTTATTGAATTTCAGGAAAGTAGGCCAGGCTATAAATTAGATTTAGAAAATAGTTTGGTTAATATAATTAGTACCTTAAATAAGAAACAAAAGGACGTCGAGTTAGTAGTCAAAAGAGTAGAACCCCTTGTTTTAACTGGGGATGTAAATGATTATGGAATTAAAGAACTAATTGGCAGAGGTATTTCTGACTTTTCTGGTAGCCCCAAAAATCGACGACACAATATCGCTGTTGGATGTAAAAAATTAAATGGTATTTTAATAAAACCGGGAGAAGAATTTTCTCTAGTTAAGGCATTGGGAGAGGTATCTCAAAAAACTGGCTATTTACCAGAGTTAGTTATTAAAAGAGATCGAACCATTCCAGAATATGGCGGAGGCTTATGCCAGATTGGAACGACAACATTTCGTGCTGCTTTATATTCTGGATTACCAATTACTGCTCGAACTCCTCATAGTTATCGTGTAATTTATTATGAACCAGCGGGGATGGATGCAACAATTTATCGACCACAACCAGATTTACGATTTATTAATGATACCGGTCATTATATACTTTTCCAGACAAAAATTAAAGGAAATAAATTAATTTTCGATTTTTACGGAACTTCTGATGGTCGAAAGGTAGAAATAACCAAACCGAAAATTTATAACATAGTTAAACCATGACCACCTATTTATATAAAAACTACAGATTTACCTCCGGGGAAGAAAAAGAGGATAGAGATGTCTCATAATGGAGCTGATACAGAATTCGTCCGGAAAATTACTTACCCAGATGGTCGAGTTAAAAAAGAAATTTGGAAAAGTCATTATAAACCTTGGCGAGAGGTTTGGTTGGTTGGTGTAAAAGAAAGTGAATTAAATAAAAATAATAACAATGATTAGGATTAGAGAAATTAAAAATAGAGATTACTGGAATAAAATTGTTTCTTGTCAAAAATTTACTCAGTTTTTGCAGTCTTTCGAATGGGGGGATTTTCAAAAAGCATTAAATAGAAAAGTTTTACATTTTTTTGTAGAAGACAAAGATAAATTATTTTTAGTTTCATTAATAAAGCATCCTCTGCTATTTGGTTTTTCCTACTTTTATTCACCGCGTGGCCCAATTTTTTTAAATCCTGAATCTGGAAAATTATTGCCTAATTTTTTCTCTCAAATAAAAAAAATAGCCAAAAAAGAAAAAGTAATATTTTGGCGTTTTGAGCCAGTAAATTTACTTAATTTAAAATTTGGTAAACTTATTAAAGTTAAAGATGTTCAACCGGCAAAAACTTGGATATTAAATCTTGATAAAAACGAAGATGAATTATTAAAAAAAATGCATTACAAGACAAGATATAATATCCGTTTAGCAATGCGCCGCGGTGTCAAAATCAGATGTGCTAATAAACAAACAATTAATAAAGACATAGGGTTTTTTCTAGAATTACTTCACCAAACAAAAAAGAGAAATAAATTTAAATCGCATCCAAATAATTATTATTCGTTAATGGTTAAAAAATTGGGAGAAGATGGCAAATTTTTAAAATTATGCTTAGCCGAATATAAAAATAAAATTTTGGCTGCAAATATTATTATATTTTTCGGTGATACAGTTACTTATTTACATGGTGCGTCAAGTAATGAATTTCGCAATTTAATGGCTCCGCATCTGCTCCAATGGAAAACAATCCAAGAAGCAAAAAAACTTGGGTATAAGTATTATGATTTTTGGGGAATTGATGAAAAGAAATGGCCCGGAATTACTCGTTTCAAAAAAAGTTTTGGAGGGCAAGAAATAAATTATCTTGGGACATTTGATTTTGTTTTTAATAAACCACTTTACAATTTTTATCGTTTAGCAAAAAAAATAAAGTAATTTTTTTACAACTTTATAATATCTTTGTGACTTTTCGAGAGCCATGAGAGGGGCCCTTGTAGCTCAATGGATAGAGCGCAGCCCTCCGGAGGCTGAAATCCGCGTTCGAGTCGCGGCAGGGGCATAGAAATCGGGTCTTGACTTCTAGTACAAAAAGGAGACATTTTTTAAATTTTCTTAAGAGTTTTTTCTTGAGAATAATCTTTGAATTTCAGGATTTAGAATTTGAAATTTAGAAGTTTAATCTTTTTACTGTTTTATTCCTTTAGCAATATTTTTTGTTTTGATTTTATTTCGATTTAGTATAAAATTAAATATGAAAAGAAATTGCTGTTAGTTTAATTTGTAACAATTTGTAGATACCTATGAAAATAAAAATTAATCATATTTCAAGAGTTGAGGGTCATATTGGCTTTGTTGGACATCTTTTAAATGGACAAGTTAGAAAAGCAAAAATTGATGTCTTTGAGGGTATGCGTCTAATTGAGGGGATTTTAATTGGTCGCCATTTTTCTGAAGCGCCAATAATTACTTCACGGATTTGCGGTGTTTGTCCGGTAATTCATAATATCACCGCAATAAAGGCAATTGAGAATGCTTTGCAAGTTAAACCGTCTCAAAAAACAGTTATTCTTCGCAAATTGATGCTCTACGGACAAATTATCCAAAGTCACGCCCTTCATTTATTTTTTCTTTCTTTGCCGGATTTTTTAAACTATCCCGATGATATTACTTTGATTAAAAAATATCCTAAGCAAGCACAGATTGCCCTGGATATTCGTCGTTTTGCCAATAAATTAATTTATCTAATTGGGGGAAGATCAATTCATCCGATTAACAGCCAAATCGCCGGATTTAAAATGGAACCTAATATAGAAAAAGTCAAAAAGCTTTATTTTAACAGCAGAAAAATTTTAACCGAATCAATTGATCTAGCAAATTTTTTTAAGAAATTAGATTATCCGAAGTTCGAGCGAAAAACTAATTTTGTTTCTCTTTGCCAAAAAAATGAATACGCAATTTATGATGGTAAAATAAAAGTCAAAGATAAAAAAAGGAAAACAAATATTTTTTCAGCCAAAAAATTTTTAGATGTTGTTCGGGAAATAATTAAATACAGCGAGGTTGTCAAAAGAGTTAGATATAAAGATCAAACTTACATGGTTGGCGCTTTGGCAAGAATAAATAATCAGTCAAATAAATTAAATAAGGAGGCAAAGAAAATATTAAAAGGCATTACAAAGGAGAGATTGGAGACTAATACTTTTTATAACATTTTTGCCCAGGCGGTTGAGGTAGTTCATTTTGTTGAAGAAAGCAGAAAATTGCTTGATAAATTAATTAGAATAAGAAACAAACCGCTAAAAAATAAAAATGTTCGAGTAAAAGCAGGTCAGGGGTTGGCAATCTGTGAAGCACCAAGGGGTATTTTAGTTGACTATTTTGAAATTGATAAAAATGGAATTATTAAAAACTGTAATATTATTACTCCAACAGCCCAATTTTTAAACAATATTGAGGAAGATTTAAAGATCTGGTTACCAAATTTAAAAAAATTATCAAAAAAAGAAAGGGAAAGAAAAATTAAAATGCTTATTCGTGCTTACGATCCTTGTATTTCCTGTGCAGTACATTAATAAAGTACGAAGAATAAACGCAGATTCACGCGGATAAAGACGCGGATAAACACCTACCTCATCGGCAGACAGGCGGATAGATAGAATTCCTAATTAACCTAATTTCTAATGTCTGATCAAGTCCCAATGCCAAATAAATACATAATAAATAAATCTCAATTTCCAATGACCAATGACCAATCAAATTCCAAAAATCTAATAATTTTCAATGATCAATGATCAATTTTCAATAAATTTTCAATGACTCAATTTTCAAAAGTTTGGAAATTGAAAATTTCACCCCTCACTTGGCTCACTATATAGTGCCACGTAAAAATGAACAATCTTTAAAAGTCTAT
>JAGGZP010000013.1 GCA_021161965.1 bacterium | reverse complement strand
TTATTTGGCTGTTTCTGGTTATAAGCATGATTTGAAAATTTATTCGAGAAAATCAAAAAATCCAAAAGATTGGTTTAAAAAAGAAAATACAACTGACTTATCCGATAAATTTGAAGAGGCCGTTTATGGTTTAGATCTGAATTCTCAAGGATTAGTTGGTGCTAGTTCTTGGGATTCGAGAGTTTATGTTTACGATTTAGAAAATGAAAAAGAAATTTTAAATCAAAAATTTAGAGAAATTGGCCATATTTACACTTTCAAATTTATTCCTGAAACTAATTATGCCATAATTGCTGGAGGAGATGGAATTGAGATAATTAATTTTAGAAACAGCGAAACAAAGTGGAAGAAGTTAGGGCCAGATATCGGGAAAGCAGTCTCTCTTTCTCCGGATAATAAAGAAATTGCTTTTACAAAAAGAGGAGAATTTGACAAAATCTATTTCCTTGATATCTCTAATATCGAAGAATTAAAACCAGACCAAAAACCAGAGGAGAAACAAGTTCTTAATGAAGATGGAAAACCAACAGAATTACCTGAAAATTGGCGTCTTTTCTATACGCCTGATGGAAAATATTTAGTTGTTGATAAAAAATACTTAGTTCTTAGTTCTCTTAACAAAGATCAACTAACTATCATCGACTGCCAGTCAATGAAAATAAGTAGAAGGTATGGTTTTGGCGTCACGGCAGTTTTTGTTGACCAAAAAGGAAATATTATTTCGCCCAATGCATCAAAGATTCAATTGGTTTATATTGACTAGCAAAAGCACGCCTACCGACTGGCAGGAAAATTATGAATTGGAAATTGTTTATTGGTAAGCGAACGAATAGAAAATAAAATTTGAATTTAAAATTTTAAAAATTAAAATAATTATTATGCGTGGTCATCGTTACATAAAAAAGCATAAAATTAATCCAGATCCAAAATATGGCAGTGTAAAATTGTCTAAATTTATTAATTATGTAATGAGAAAAGGAAAAAAAACTATTGCTCAAAAAATTGTGTACGGAGCACTAGAAGTTATTAAAAAGAGGACAAATAAGAATGCTTTGGAGGTTTTTGATTTAGCAATTAGAAATGTTTCTCCACTAGTTGAGGTAAAAGGAAGAAGAATTGGTGGAGCAAATTATCAGGTCCCTTTTCCAGTTACTCCGGAACGTCAGTTTACATTAGCTTCTCGGTGGATTATTTCTGCAGCTAAAGCAAAGAAAGGTAAACCAATGAAAGAAAAATTAGCCGAAGAAATAATTCTAGCTTCAGAAAATAAAGGTGAAGCAATTAAGAAAAAAGAAAATGTTCATAAAATGGCTGAAGCAAATCGTGCCTTTGCTCATTTCGCTCGTTTCGGTTAATAAAAATACATATGGCTCGTAAATACACATTAGAACAAACAAGAAATATCGGCATTATTGCCCATATTGACGCTGGCAAAACGACTGTAACAGAGCGAATACTTTTTTATACCGGGAAAAAGCATAAAATTGGTGAAGTTCATGATGGTGAAGCAGAAATGGATTGGATGGTTCAGGAAAAAGAGAGAGGAATTACTATTACTTCAGCGGCAACAACTTGTTTTTGGACCCCGCCTGATGGAAAAATAAAGAAAATAAATATTATTGATACACCAGGACACATTGATTTTACTGCCGAAGTACAACGTTCATTAAGAATTCTTGATGGAGGGGTGGTTGTTTTTGATGGGGTTGCTGGTGTTGAGCCACAATCGGAAACTGTTTGGCATCAAGCAGAAAAGTTTAATGTTCCTTTAATTGCCTTTATTAATAAAATGGATCGTGTTGGTGCTGATTTTTATACCTCATTAAAATCTATCCACGAAAGATTAACAAAAAATGCCTATCCAATTCAACTACCAATTGGTGCTGAAAGCAATTTTAAAGGAGTAATTGATTTACTTACAGAAAAAGCAAAAATTTACTACGATGAGTTAGGAAAAGATATTCGCGAAGAGGAAATACCTAACGAAATGAAAGAAAAAGTTAAGGAATACAGGCATAAATTAATTGAAGCAATAGTTGAGAATGATGATAAATTAATGAATGATTATCTTGAAGGAAAAGAATTATCGATTGATGAATTAAAAAAAGTTTTACGAAAAGCAACAATTCAAGGTAAAATTATTCCAGTACTTTGTGGTTCGGCATTAAAAAATAAAGGAATTCAATTACTTCTTGATGCAATTTGTGATTATTTGCCTTCGCCAGTAGATATTCCCCCGGTTTGTGGTATTGATCCGAAAACGAAGAAGGAAATAACGCGTGAGACTTCTGATAAAGCGCCATTTGCTGCGTTAGCATTTAAAATTGCAACTGATCCATTTGTCGGAAAACTGTGTTATTTCCGCGTCTATTCTGGTAGTCTATCTTCCGGTTCCTATATTTACAATTCAACAACGAACGAGAAGGAAAGAGTCGGTCGGATTGTTAGAATGTACGCGAACAAAAGAGAAGATGTTTCAGAAATTTATGCTGGAGATATTGCTGCAATAGTTGGATTAAAAAAAACAAAAACTGGTGATACGCTTTGCGATGAAAATAATCCGATAATTTTAGAATCCATATCTTTTCCTGAGCCAGTAATTTCAATGGCGATCGAACCAAAAACAAAAGCTGATCAAGAGAAGATGTCTTTAGTTCTTCAAAAATTAACCGAGGAAGATCCGACCTTTAGAGCAAGAACAGATGAGGAAACTAAACAGACTATTATTTCTGGAATGGGAGAACTGCATTTAGACATTATTGTTGATCGGATGAGAAGAGAATTTAAGGTTAATGTTAATACGGGCAAACCCCAAGTCGCTTATAAAGAAACAATTACAAAAAGTGCTGAGGCGGAGGGAAAATACATCCATCAATCAGGGGGACATGGTCAATATGGAGATTGTTGGATAAGATTTGAACCACTTGAACGCGGAAAAGGTTTTGAATTTGTTGATAAAATAAAAGGCGGTGTAATACCGAAAGAATTTATTCCGGCAATTAAAAAAGGTATTGAAGAAGCAAGAGCTAATGGTGTCATCGCGGGTTATCCGGTTGTCGATTTCAGAGCAACAGTTTTTGATGGTTCATTTCATGAAGTTGATTCTTCAGAGGTTGCTTTTAAGATAGCAGCAACAAGGGCCTTTAAAGAAGGAATTAAAAAAGCTTCGCCAGTACTTTTAGAGCCGATTATGAAAGTGGAAGTAATAGTTCCGGATAAGTTTATGGGTACAGTTGTCGGTGATCTAAATTCTCGGCGAGCACAAATTCAAGAGACAACCGTTAGGGGCCAGATGAAAATAATTCACGCTTTTGTTCCTTTGGCTGAAATGTTTGGGTATGCAACAAGTTTAAGGTCGATTACTGAAGGTAGAGGAAGTTATAATATGGAAATATCTCATTATGAAATTGTTCCAAAAAATGTTGCCGAGAAAATTATTAAAGGCGAGGATTAAAAATTAGGCTGTGGAAAACTATATCCAAATAGCTCTTGTCAAAAAAATAATTTATTTTAAAATAAATGATACAATAATAAAATAACATAAATTTTAATTCGCGATAATATTCTAAATTCGCGATTAATGAGGTAAATTTATGGCAGAAAAAGAAAAATTTGTCCGTGGAAAACCACACCTTAATATTGGGACAATTGGTCATGTCGACCACGGAAAAACAACTTTAACTGCGGCAATTTTAAAAGTTCTAAACCTTGCCGGGAAAAGAGCTGACAAGAGAAGTGTTGAACAAATTGATAATGCTCCGGAAGAAAAGGAGAGAGGAATTACAATTAATCTTGCTCATGTCGAATATGAAACAGATAAAAGGCATTATGCTCATATTGATTGTCCAGGCCATGCCGATTACATTAAGAATATGATAACAGGAGCTGCACAGATGGATGGTGCTATTTTAGTTGTTTCTGCCCCAGATGGCCCAATGCCTCAGACGAGAGAACATCTCCTATTGGCTCGACAAGTTGGTGTTCCGGCGATTGTTGTTTTTCTAAATAAAACTGATATGGTAGAAGACAAAGAATTAATCGATTTGGTTAAGGAAGAAATTAGGGATTTGTTGAAAAAATATGAATTTCCTGGTGACGAGATTCCAATTATTGAAGGTTCGGCATTAAAAATACTTCAATCTGAGAGTAAAGATCCAAAAGATCCTTGTTATGAACCGATTTGGAAATTACTTAATGCTTTAGACAGCTATATCCCTGAACCAAAAAGAGATGTTGATAAACCATTTTTAATGCCGATTGAAGATATATTTTCAATTGAGGGCCGAGGTACAGTAGTAACGGGCCGAATTGAAAGAGGTATTATTCACCTTAATGATGAGGTCGAAATTGTCGGCTTAAGGCCATTACAAAAAACAGTTGTTACTGGGATAGAGATGTTTAGAAAAACACTTGATGAAGGAAGAGCAGGTGATAACGCTGGTATTTTATTACGGGGTATTAAAAAGGACGATGTTGAACGTGGACAGGTTATTGCTAAACCAGGAACAATTACACCACATACTGAATTTGAAGGAGAAGTTTATATTTTGTCAAAAGAAGAGGGTGGTCGTCATACACCATTTTTCACTGGTTATAAGCCTCAATTCTATATTCGAACTACTGATGTTACTGGAGAAGTCACTTTACCTGAGGGCACAGAAATGGCAATGCCTGGTGATACACTTAAGTTAAAAATAAAATTAATGAAACCAATTGCTCTTGAAGAAAAACAGAGATTTGCTATTCGTGAAGGAGGAAAAACAGTTGGTGCTGGAGTGGTGACCAAGATAATTAAATAGCTTAATAGCTTCTTAGCTTCTTAGCTTATTAGCTTATTAGGTTATTAGGTTATTAGGTTCTTTCTTAGGTTCTTAGGTTTTGTTGATAGTTTAGTATTAGTTCTTTAATAATGGCAGAAGAAAAATCAAAAAAAAATGTTGAGAAAAAAGAAAAACAGAAAAAAAAGGCTAGTTATAAGCCAAAGATTCGTATTAAAATAAGAGCTTATGACAATAAAATTGTTGATAATGTAGCGAGAATTATTATCGAAGCAATTGAACGTTCTGGGGCTAAATTTTCTGGACCAGTACCTTTGCCAACCGAGATAAAGAAATATACTGTTTTACGTTCTACATTTGTTCACAAAAACTCCCGTGATCAATATGAAACAAGAATTCATAAGAGATTGATTGAAGTAAAAAATATTACTTCTAAAACCATAGATTTACTAAAAAATTTACAATTACCGAGCGGCGTCGATGTCGAAATAAAAACCATTTAGTTTAATAATTAATAATAATTAATTTCGTTAATTCAGAATTAACAACCTCGTTAAAAAGAGAAGTGTTAATTCAAAAATTAATGAAAAAGAGAGGTAGTAAAAACTTGAAGTAAATTAAAAAAGCCAGATTTTGGCCGAAATTTAAATCGGTCCATGTTCGTCTGGTGGCCGATTTTTTGTTTAAACTGTAACTAAAATTAAAATAAATAATATATATGGCATTTATACTTGGAAAAAAAATCGAAATGAGTCAAAAATTTCGAGATGATAAACTAATTCCAGTAACTATAATTAAAGTTGACCCTTGTTTTATTACCAAAATAATAACAAAGAAAAAAAATGGCTATAACGCAATTCAAGTAGGTTCAGGAGAAAAGAGATGTAAGAAAAAGTCGATAATTAATCAATTTAAATCTTTAGAAAATGTTTTGGGAAAGGATAAATGTTTTGCTCATTTGAAAGAATTTCGTGTTTCTAAAAAGGATTTAAAAAAATTTAAAATCGGAGATAAATTAGATGTTTCTATTTTTAAACCCGGTGAAAAAGTAAAAGTTAGTGGTTTATCGAAAGGAAAAGGATTTCAGGGTGTAGTTAAACGTCATGGTTTTCACGGACAACCTAAATCTCACGGAACTAAAGATCAGTTAAGAATGCCAGGTTCAATTGGTGCTACAGGGCCAGCAAAAGTATTTAAAGGCAAGAAAATGCCTGGCCGAACAGGTGGACGTCGTGTAACAGTTAAAAACTTAGAAATTATTGAAATAATACCAGAAAAGAATTTACTTTTAGTTAAAGGGGCGGTACCCGGACCAAGATCTGGTTTATTAGAGATAAGAAGTGTTAAACAATAATTATGGGAAATATCGATATTTTAAATTATAAAGGAGAGAAGGTAGATGTTTTTGAACTACCGACAAAAATTTCTTCTATAAAAATTAAACCAGGATTGGTTCATTTTGTTGCAACTGCTAAATTATCAAATTTAAGAAAATCGACAGCTCATACTAAAACAAGAGGAGAAGTACGAGGCGGTGGAAGAAAACCTTGGCGACAGAAAGGAACTGGTCGTGCGCGTGCTGGTTCTATTCGTTCACCGATATGGAAGGGTGGGGGAGTGATCTTTGGACCAAGAAAAACAAGAAATTATTACAAAAAAGTAAACAAAAAAATGGCTCGTCAGGCATTGAATATGTGTTTGAAAGATAAATTAGATAATAAAAAGTTAGTTATTTTAGAAAATTTAAATTTTGAGGTGAAAAAAACAAAAGAATTTGTTGATATCTTGAAGCATTTACCTGTTTGGCAAAAAAAACTTCTTATTATTTTATCAAAAAAAGACAATAAGTTGATTAAGGTAGCAAGAAATATTTCTTTTATAAAACTACTAAGACTTAATCTGTTAAATATTTTAGAT
>JAGGZP010000087.1 GCA_021161965.1 bacterium | reverse complement strand
TCACTACACAAAAATTAAAATGTTTAATTAAATTATTTTTCTTAATAAATCAGGAATATGAAACAACAACCATCGAAACAGTAAAATTAGTCAATTCGAAAAGAATGAAAAGCGAGGCTCTTACCGAAAAAGATATTTCTGATCTTTTAGGAGAAGAAGAATTTTTGAATGAATTAGTTTCTTCTTTTTATTATACCCGCTTAGTTTACGAAAGAATTATTAAAAGATTACAATTTTTTGAAGAAGATAAGGAAATCATTGAAGATTTAATAATTGAAACAGAACAAAGTTTAAACCTTTGTAAAATATCTCTAAAGAATATTTCTAATATTCGAGATTATTATATGATTTCTTTGTCAAATAAGTTAAATAAAATTATCGCTATACTAACTATTTTTACGATTTTTTTAGAGGTACCCGCTGTAATTTCAGGAATTTATGGAATGAATGTCAAATTACCATTTCAGACAAAATATTGGGCATTCTATTTTACATTTTTGCCAATGGGCGTAATTTGGTTAGCTTTCTTAATATATTTTAAACGAAAAAAGATACTTTGATTTTAAAATTATGACAAAAAATAAAAAAATATGGCTCTCGCATCATGGGCTTGAACTTTTAGAAAGATGTCCGCGTTGTTTTTGGTTGCAATATAATAGAGGAATTTATCAACCAGAGGGTATTGTTTCTCGTTTAGCAAACCGTTTTGATACAATTATAAAAAGATATTTTAATCTTTATCGGCCCCTTGGTGAGTTACCACCAATGATTAAGGGAAAAGTTGAAGGAAAATTAGAAAATCCCTTTCAGGAAGCATATTTTTATCATTATAATGACGACTATGGATTTTGGGGAAAATTAGATGAATGTTTAGTTAATACAAAAGGTGAATATACGCCTGTTGATTTTAAAACATCAAGTTCTGATCCACGGGAAAAAGAGACCTTAGCAGCTTATCAAAATCAAATGGATGCCTATGCTTGGTTACTTGAAGAAAATAACAAGAAAACAAGTGGTTTTGGTTATTTAATTTATTTTTATCCGGACTACACAAAAAAATTAGACCAAGGAGTAAAAATGATTATTTATGTTAAAAAAATCAAAACTAATCCATTAGCCGCGAGAAGTAGATTTTTGCAGGCACTTAAGATTTTAAAAGGGCCAATTCCGAAGCCGGCAGAAAATTGTCCATTTTGTAGCTGGTATGATAAAGTTTCTAATGAGTTAAATAATAAAAATAACGGTAAGCTATTTTAAAAATATGGAAGATTTTAATTTAATAAAATCAGAAGAAAAAATTTTAGAATACTGGAAAAGAAAAAAAATTTTTGAAAGAAGCCTTAAAAAAAGAGCGCCAAAAGGAAATTTTGTTTTTTATGAGGGCCCACCAACAGCTAATGGGAAACCACACATTGGTCATGCTTTAACTCGTGCTTATAAAGATGTTGTTTTGCGTTATCGAACAATGGCTGGTTATCGTGTTGAAAGAAAAGCGGGATGGGATACTCAAGGTTTGCCAGTCGAGATTGAGGTCGAAAAGGAAATCGGAATAAGCGGTAAACCAGATATAGAAGAATTTGGTATAGAGAATTTTAATAGAAAGTGTCGTGAAAGTGTTTGGAAATACAAAAAGGAGTGGGAAAAAATGACCCAGCGGCTTGGTTTTTGGATAGATTTAGTTCATCCCTATATTACTTATGAGAAAGATTATATTGAGACAATTTGGTGGATTATTGAGAGAATTTGGGAAAAAGGTTTGCTTTATCAAGATTTTAAGGTTGTTCCTTATTGTCCGCGCTGTGGAACAACACTTTCTTCACATGAAGTTGCTCAGGGATATAAAAATATTGAAGAGATATCTGTATATTTGAAATTTGCTCTTAAAGATAGTAAGGAAAAATATCCAACTTATTTCTTGGTTTGGACAACTACACCCTGGACATTACCAGGTAATGTTGCTTTGGCAATAAATAAAAATGTTTATTATGTAAAAATTTTAAAAGATAATAAACAATACATTTTAGCAAGAGATAGATTAAATGTTGTTGAAAGGCCCTACGAAATAATTGATGAATTTTTAGGAGAAAAAATTTTAGGATTGAAATATCAACCACTTTATGAATTTGTTCAACCCGATAAACCTGCTTATTATTTAATTCATGGAGATTTTGTTAGTACAGATGACGGAACTGGAATTGTTCATATTGCTCCAGCATTCGGCGAAGAAGACTTAAATGTTGGAAAAGAAAATAATTTGCCAATTTTGTTTACTGTTGAATTAGATGGAAGAATTTCGCCGGAAATAGGCAAATGGGGAGGTCTTTGGATAAAAGATGCCGATCCTTTGATTATTGAAGATTTAGAGAAACGAAATATTTTGTTTAAAAAAGAAAAAATAAGTCATGATTATCCTTTTTGTTGGCGTTGTGGAACACCCTTAATTTATTACGCTAAACCATCTTGGTTTATTCGCACTTCGAAAATAAAAGAGCAGTTAATTAAAAATAATCAAGATATTAATTGGATACCAAAACATATTAAAGATGGACGTTTTGGCCAGTGGCTTGAAAATATTAAAGACTGGGCAATTTCAAGAGAGAGATACTGGGGAACACCTTTACCTATTTGGGAATGTCAGAATTGTAACTATCGCGAATGTGTTGGAAGTTTTAGAGAGTTAGAAAAAAGAACGGGAAAAAAGTTAGGTAAAAGTTTTGATCCTCATCGACCTTTTGTCGATAAAATAATTTGGAAATGTCCTCGTTGTGGCGGAGTAATGAAGAGAGTCCCTGAGGTTTTAGATTGTTGGTTTGACTCCGGAGCAATGCCTTATGCGCAAAAACATTGGCCATTTGGTCAAGCGAGAAATTGGCGGTCAAAAAATATTAAAGCTTTAATTAAAAAAATTGCTTATCCGGCAGATTTTATTTGTGAAGCAATTGATCAAACACGGGGTTGGTTCTATTCACTTTTAGCTATTTCAACACTTCTTGATTTGGGCCCAAGTTATAAAAATGTTATTTGCCTTGGTTTAGTTCTTGATAAAAATGGACAAAAGATGTCAAAGTCAAAAGGAAACATTATTGACCCTCTTGAGGTTATTGAGAAATTTGGTGCCGATACTTTGCGTTGGTATCTTTATAGTGTTAATCAACCCGGCGAGAATAAATTGTTTAATTTGAATGATTTAATAAAAATCAAACAACGGGTTTTCTTAACAATTAGGAATATATTCAATTTTTATAAAACGTATGCCTTTAAAAAAGTAAAATATTCCTCTGCAAGCAAAAATATTTTAGATCGCTGGATATTAGTAAGATTAAATTTTTTGATTAGAGAGGTAACGGATAAAATGGAGAAATACGATATTACTGGAAGCGCGAGATTAATTGCTGAGTTTATTGACGATGTTTCTTTGTGGTATTTACGTCGTTCAAGGAATCGTTTTAAATCTAAAGATAGCAGGGCAATAAATACCTTAGGTTTTGTTCTTTTTAATCTTGCTAAACTATTAGCCCCATTTACTCCATTTTTTTCTGAAAATCTATATTTAGATTTGAAACATAGAAAATTATCAGTGCATTTAGAGAATTGGCCGCAATTTGACAAAAATAAGCAAGACAAAAATCTTTTAAAAAGCATGAAATATGTCCGTGAGATTTGTGAAATTGCTCATTCATTAAGAGCAAAGGCAAAAATTAAAGTTCGTCAACCTTTACAAAAATTAGAAATCAAAAATTTAAAGTTAAAAACAATATTAGGTAAAGACTTGTTAGATTTAATTAAAGAAGAAATAAATGTTAAAGAAATTGTTTTTGATTCATCGATTAATAAAGAGGTAGAACTTGATACAAAAATTACACCAGAATTAAAAAAAGAAGGTTTTCTTCGAGAAATTGTTCGTCAGATAAATAGTCTAAGAAAACAGGCTGGTTTAACCATTAGCCAAAAAGCTGATGTTTACTTTGAGTCGGAAAGCAGAGAAATTATTGATTTAATAGTAAAAAATGAAAATGTTTTAAAAGAGAAAACATTAACAAGAGATTTTAAACAAGGTAAAATAGGAAAGAATATACTTAATAAAGAGATAAAATTGGATGGTTGTGTTCTAAAGATAGGTTTGCTAAATATCTAAAATAATGACATTTACTTGTCGGGGTATAATTTTGAAAATAGAAAACTTTCGCGAGTCGGATTATCTTTTAGATTTCTATAGCGAAGAACATGGAAAACTTGAGATAATTGTTCAAGGTGCCAGAAAAATTAAAAGTAAATTGGTTGGTTTATGTCAGCCATTCGTTTTATTAAATTTAGTTATTGCCTCAGGTAAGAGAAATCATTTAATTGGCGGGAAAGGTATAAAATATTTTAGAAATATTTGGACCAATTACCAAAAAATTAAATATGCAAAAAATATACTTGATTTAGC
>JAGGZP010000037.1 GCA_021161965.1 bacterium | reverse complement strand
CTATGTTAGCAATAAAATTTGCTCGAAGAGGTAAAAAACATCAACCTATATTTCGATTAATTGTTTTGGAAAAAACTAAAGATCCTTTTGGTGATTTTTTGGAAAATTTAGGTTATTATAATCCGCGGACTAAGGAAGCAAAACTAAAAAAAGAGAGAATCCTTTATTGGATTTCAAAAGGTGCTCAACCAACTGATTCGGTTCATAATTTTTTAATAAATCAGGGAATCATAAAGGGTCAAAAGAGAAATGTAGTTAAAAAACACCGAGAAGAAAAAGAAGAGAAAAAGGAAGAAAGAGAAGAAGAGAAAAAGGAGGAAATAAAAGAAGAAAAAAAGGAAGAAGTACAAAAAACTGAAACAACAGAAGAAAATAAATAACTTTTCTTTATTTAAAATGGTGTAATACCATTTTTAATATACTTTTATGACACGTGAAGAAGCTTTAAAGTTACTAAATGAAAAGATAAAAACGCCAAATTTGATTAAGCATTGTCTGGCTGTTGGTGCAATTATGCGCGGTTTAGCTGAATATTTTAATGAAGATAAAGATAAATGGGAAATAGCCGGCCTACTTCATGATATTGATTATGAACAAACTAAAAATAACCCAAAAGAACACAGTTTAATCGGAGCAAAATTTTTAGAAGAAATGGGTCTTGACAAAGAAATTACTTACGCAATAAAAGTGCATAATCCAATCCATAATCTACCAAGAAAATCAAAATTAGATAAAGCATTATTTGCAGCTGATCCTTTATCTGGTTTAATTGTTGCGGCAACACTTGTTTTACCTTCAAAAAAATTAAAAGATTTAACCGTGGAGAATATTATCCATCGTTTTAAAGAAAAAGGATTTGCACGAGGAGCAAATCGAGAAAATATTTCCAAATGCCAAGAATTGGGTTTATCTCTAGAAAAATTCTTTGAAATCTCTCTTAATGCAATGAGAGAAATTAGTCAAGAAATTGGTTTATAATAACGCCTGCCTCATCGGCAGGCAATTTTCAATGATCAATGATCAATTTTCAATGAATTTTCAATGACTCAATTTTTAATAGTTTGGAAATTGGAAATTGGAAATTTGAAAGAATGCCTTATGAACTCGATAAACTTTAATGATATTGGGAAATTAACTATTTTTTTTGGTTTATTTTTGGTATTTTTTGGTGCTTTAATTTTATTTTTTGGAAAAATTGGTTTTGGGAAACTACCTGGTGATATTTATGTTAAAAAAGGGAATTTTACATTTTATGCCCCAATAATAAGTAGCTTGTTAATTAGTATTATCCTCTCGATAATTTTTTCTCTAATTTTTAAGATTTTTAAAAAATAATGGAATTAACAATTCAAACAAAAGGACATACAGATATTATCGATATTACTGAAAAAGTCAGCGATTTTGTTAAAAAATCAGGAATAAAAGATGGTATTTTAACCATCTTTGTTGTTGGTTCGACCGCAGCTATTACTACAATCGAGTATGAAAAAGGATTGCTGAAAGACATTAAAAACACTTTAGAAAAACTTGTCCCCGAAGAAACTGACTACGAACATAATAAAGCTTGGGGAGATAATAATGGTTACGCTCATATTCGAGCGAGCTTGATGAAACCAAATTTATCAATTCCAATTGAAAATGGCAATCTTATTTTAGGTACCTGGCAACAAATAGTTTTAATCGATTTTGATAATCGTCCGAGAAAAAGAAAAATTATTTTAAAAATTATTAGAAGTTGATAATACTTTATTTGTAAAATAAAAGAAGCGATTAAATCGCTTCTTTTTAATTTTTAATTTATTTTTCTTTTGCCACTCCCAAATAGATATTGCTTGGATTATTTGGATCAACTAAGATAAATTTCCCTGCTCTCTTGGTCGGTAAAGATTTTGGTTGCCAATCTAATCCGCCATTACTTGTCCGATAAAATGTTTTTTCTGTTGTATAATAAATTTCTTGTGAATTTTGTGGATTAATTGCAAAAGAGTAAATTTTAATTTTTCCTGGCTTATAAAGTAATTTATAACTTGTCCAATCTTTTCCGCCATTATCTGTCCTTAAAATTCCGTAAGAGCTTAAGGTAATTATTGAATCACTACGATTTCTATCAAAAATCATTTTCTTAACATTTCGTCCACCAGAGAAATTCTTAAGACTCTCGTCAAGATTTTTCCAATCTGCTCCTCCATTAGTTGTTTTCCATAGTCCAGCGTTTTTTGTCGAAACATAAATAATACCAGTGTTGTGAGGATTAAATAATATTTGTTTTATCGACGAATGAAAATCTTTTAATATAGACCAACTTGAACCAGAATTCATACTTCTAATTAAACGCCCGTCAGAAAGACCAGCAAGAACTTTTTTTGGATCAGCTCGGTCAATAGCTAAAGTAGTTATTTCAATATCCGGCTGATTCTCTAAATAAACTGTTTTCCATGTTCGGCAACAATCACTACTTTTAAAAATTCTTTCGCCGATAGCAATATAAACTATATGTTTTGCAAATGGATGAACTGCAATTGCAGTAACTTTTCCTCGCGGTAAATTTCTAATTTCTTGCCAAGAATTTGCTTCGTCAAAAGTAACAAAAGCACCACGATTTTCTGTACCAATATAAATTGTTTTTGAGTCTTGTGGATCAAAAACCATTGCTGTAATATTAACAGAGGCAATTTTTTTTGGTTGGGAGCTAATCGCTAAAAGATCTACTTTTTGTTGCCAATTTGATCCTTTATTTGTTGACTTGTATACCCCACCGTCAAACGTGCCAACTCTTACTTTTACACAGCCGGCACCAAAAAATAAAAATGAAAATAATGCCAAAAAAATAATTGTTTTTTTCATATCATTATAGATTAACAAATAAATTTTCAATTATCAATCTTCTATTAACATTTTTATTAAAATAATAACGAACTTTTTCTAATTTCGAATAGATATCACAAATTTGCTTGAAAGAAATTTTACTAACAGTCTCTTTTAATCTACTTAAACAAAATTTATTTTCTGGTTTAATATTCTGCTTTAACAATAATAAATCTCTCAAAGCAATTTGCCAAGCTAAAAAATTTGGTGATTGATATCTTTTTTGAACAAAATTAAATCTTTTTACTATATCAGCATCAAGAATTTCAAGAAAACTTTTGACCTCTTTTCTATAATCTTCTAAAAATTCTGGATCTTGAATAAATCTAACCGCCATACCAGGCCGACCAAACGATAAACTAGCAATCTCTTCGGCCTTATTTCTATTAAGATTGAAATTATTAATCAAAAAATTTTCAATGTCTTTCAGGGGAACTAAATTAAATTTTAATAACTGACAACGAGAAATAATTGTCCTTGGTAATAAATTTTTGTTCTTGGTTATTAGAATAATAATTGCCCTTTCTGGCGGTTCCTCAAGTAACTTTAGAAAAGAATTTGCTGCAGCAATTGACATTTCTGAAGCATCATCAATTAAAGCAAACTGATAAGACTTATTTAACGACCCTAGACCTAACTTTTTTCTTAAATCACGAATTTGCTCAATAGTGATATTTTTAGCACTTTCATTTCGGGAAACAATATAAACACCCGGATAAATCCCTTGTCTAATCTGATTTTTAATTATCTCAAATTGTTTTTTACTTATATTTTTCTTTAAAACATTACTAATAAATTCAAAAGCAACCACTTTTTTCCCAACGAGTTCAGGACCATAAAATAAATAAGCATGAGATAATCTATCTTTTAATAAGGCTAATTTCAAAAATTTCTGGATGTTTTGATGACCAATAATCTGCATCATTTCTAATATAAAACAAAATAAAAAAAAAGCAAGACTATATTGACTTTCTAGCTAATTTTAGTTATCATAAAATATATGTGTGGAATAGTCGCCTATATCGGCAAAAAAAATGGTTTACCAATTGCTCTTAGGGGGTTAAAGAGATTAGAATATCGCGGTTATGATTCTGCGGGAGTTGCTATTTTAAATAAAAACAAAATTCATTTAAAAAAAATTAAAGGACGTGTTAAATTACTCGAGGAAGAAACCAAAAATTTACCAAAAGGGAATATTATTATTTCTCACACTCGCTGGGCAACTCATGGCGAACCAAATAAAATAAATGCCCATCCACAATTTGATTGCAAGAAACAAATTTATGTTGTCCACAACGGAATTATTGAAAATTATGCCTCGCTAAAAAAATGGCTAATAAAAAAAGGACACAAATTAATTTCAGAAACAGATACCGAAGTAATTCCTCATTTAATTGAAGAGTACTACGATGGAGATTTGTTATCAGCTGTACAAAAATCTTTAGATTTAATTGAAGGAACCTATGGATTAGCAATCATTTCCTCTTTAGAACCAGATAAATTAATTGTTGCTCGGAAGGGCAGTCCTTTAGTAATTGGTTTAATTAACAATAAAGAATTTATTATTGCATCTGATGCAACACCAATTATTGAATACACTCGAAATGCTATCTATTTAGCCGATAATGAAATTGCTGTTCTGAAAAAAAATAGTTATCAAATTGTCACAAAAGAGAATAATTTAGTTCAACCAAAAATTAATGAAATTTCTTGGAATCTCTCACAAATAGAAAAAGGAGGATTTCCTCATTTTATGCTTAAAGAAATTTTCGAACAGCCAGAAACAATTAGAAATTCTTTTCGCGGCCGCGTACTCGCTGACCAAGGTAAAATAAAATTGGGTGGAATCCAAAACTGGCTCAACTTTTTAAATAAAGCAAAAAGATTTGTTTTTATTGCTTGCGGAACAAGTTGGCATGCAGGATTAATTGGCGAGTATCTTCTTGAAAATATTACTGGTATTCAAACCGAAGTCGAATACGCTTCAGAATTCAGATATCGAAATGTGCCAATCGAACCAGACACTGCCTATTTTGTTATTAGTCAGTCAGGAGAAACAGCTGATACTTTAGAGTCGCTAAGGAAAATCAAAAATAATAATGGAAAAGTCTTTGGGATTGTTAATGTAGTCGGCTCGACTATTGCCCGCGAAACTGACGCGGGTATTTATCTTCACGCTGGGCCAGAAATCGGTGTTGCTTCAACAAAAGCATTTACTTCGCAAGTAACTGTTTTAGTAGAACTAGCTTTGCTTTTGTCTTCTTTAAGAAAGAAAATAAAAACTAAACAAATGAAAGATATCTTAACTGCTTTAACAGAAATTCCAGAAAAAGTAAAAAAGATTTTAAAAGATAGCGAAAATATTAAAAAGATCGCCCAGAAATATTATCATTTCAATAATTTTCTCTATCTTGGCCGCGGTTATAATTTTCCAACGGCACTTGAAGGAGCTTTGAAATTAAAAGAAATTTCTTACATCCATGCCGAGGGTTATCCGGCAGCAGAAATGAAACATGGACCAATTGCTCTAATTGACAAAAATATGCCAGTTGTTGTTTTGGCAAATGATACCGAAAATTTAATTTATCAAAAAATAATTTCAAATATTGAAGAAGTTAAAGCAAGAAACGGAACAATCATTGCGGTTGCTACTGAAGGAAATAAACAAATCAAAAAAATAGCTGATGATGTTATTTTTGTTCCGAAAACAAAAGACCTTTTAACTCCTCTCTTAAATGTTATTCCATTACAACTTTTAGCTTACTATTCGGCAGTTTTCCGCGGCTGTGATGTAGACAAACCGCGTAATTTGGCAAAAAGTGTAACTGTAGAATAATTGGCGGGAAAAATATTTTATAACCCCATTGCTCGCTATGAACCCTACGTGGTTCATGGTAGATAAACCGCGTAATTTAGCAAAAAGTGTAACAGTAGAATAAATTGGCGGGAAAAATATTTTATAACCCCATCGCTCGCCATGAACCCTACGTGGTTCATGGTAGATAAACCGCGTAATTTAGCAAAAAGTGTAACTGTAGAATAATTTCCAAAAATCTAAAAATTTTCAAGTTTGAAAAATGCAGAAAATTTTTCTAGATTTTTGAGAACCCCGCACCAAATTTGCTCCGAAAAATCGTTTCTAACTAATCATTTATCACTAAATAATTTTAACGTTACAGCACTGTACCCGAATAGGCTTGTCGCTTTAGCGGTGATGTGCTGCCTCCCTGTTATTTTGCAAATTTAGGTGCTGGGGTAAAATAATAGACGCGGATTTACGCTTGTCTGCCAGTGGGTCATATAAGATTTAAATTTAGTTTTCGCGGTTTCGCGAAATTTATGAAAAAACATAGAATATTTTTATTTATCCTTCTAGCTTTTATTTCTGGCATTGCAATTGCCTCTTTTTTTAACATCTCAAAAATTACTCTCTATTTTATTTTCTTAATTGCTGTTTTGCTGCTTTTTCTTTCTAAATCTTTTAAATACCGCTTGATAGCATTTTTATTATTGTTTTTTGTTCTCGGAGTTTTACGTTATCAATTAAGTTTTCCAAAAATTAGTCCGGATAGAATAGAATTTTATAATGGAAAAAATATTGTTTTTAAGGGTATAGTAGTAAAGAAAAGTATTGGACAAAAGAATACAAAATTAACTATAAAAACAGAAAAAATAGAAAATGAAAAAACCGTTAATGGATTAGTTTTATTAACTGTTCCAAAACATTTAAAATACAATTACGGCGATGAATTAAAAATTTCTTGTTACTTAAAAAAACCACCTATTTACAAAAAGTTTAATTATCGAATGTATTTAGCGCATTACAATATTTATTCTCTTTGCAGTAAACCAAAAATAAAGTTAATCAATCACAATAAAGGAAATAGATTTTATGCCTTAATTTATAAAATCAGAAATAAAGGAAAAAACCTTATTTATTCCTACTTTAAAGAACCACAAGCATCGTTAATCTCTGCTTTGACATTAGGATTTAAAAAAGAAATTCCAAAAGAAATCAAAACGTGGTTTAATAAAACAGGAACAACACATATCACTGCTATATCGGGAATGCATGTTGTTATTATAGCTTTTATAATTGAACTTTTTCTTTTTTTAATCCCTGGTATGTCTCGCGCAAATGTATTTTATCCGACATCTGTTCTAATAATCCTTTTTGTTCTCTTGACCGGTTGTTCTCCTTCTGCAGTCAGAGCTGGAATAATGGTTTTAATTTTGCTCTACGCACAAAAAATTGGTAGAGTCAGAAATATAATTAATGCCCTAGTTTTCGCTGCTGTTCTAATGCTTTTATTTAATCCGAAACTTTTACGTTGGGATGTTAGCTTTCAATTATCTTTTATTGCTGTTTTAGGAATTATCTATTTATCTCCTTATTTCTATCATCTTTTTCATAAAATTCCAAATCCAAAAAACTGGCCATTACGTTCCTTTTTAAGTGTCGGAACCGCAGCTTATCTTTCTACTTTACCATTAGTTCTTTATTATTTCGGAAATCTCTCACTTATCGCCCCTTTAGCAAATATCTTAATATTGGGAGTACTTCCTTGGATTATGGGATTCGGATTTGCTTTTGTTTTTTTAGGTTTGATTTGGTCTGGTTTTGCAAACTTTTTATTTTTAATAATTTGGCTTTTATCAAGTTATATAATTCAAGTAGTTAAATTTTTAGCACAAATTCCTTATTTTTCATTAACAATATCATCTTTTCATTGGTCTTTATTAATTATTTCTTATCTTATTTTAATCTTGATTATTTTAAAATTAAGAAAAAAAATTACATTGAGTACTTTTCTTTTTTAGGAAAATAATTATAATTAAATTAATAAAATAAACTTATGAAAATGGAAAGAACATTAGTTTTACTAAAGCCAGACGCCCTGCAAAGAAATTTACTTGGTGAGATTATTTCTCGCTTTGAAAAAAAGGGGTTGAAAATTGTTGGACTAAAGATGATAAAATTATCAGAAGAAATTCTTGAAGAACATTATGCTCATCATAAAGACAAACCATTCTTTCGCGATTTGGTTGAATTTATGAAAAGCTCCCCGGTTGTTGCTATGGTTTTAGAAGGAATTGAGGCGGTTGAATCCGTCCGCTTGTTGGTTGGTCCGACACTTGGTCGAAAAGCGGATGCTGGAAGTATTCGTGGAGATTTTTCTATGAGTCAACAACACAATATTATTCATGCTTCTGATTCTCTTGAAACAGCGGAAAAAGAAATTTACCGATTTTTTAATGAAAATGAGATTTTTGATTATCAAAAAATTGATTTGCCAGCAATTTATAGCAAAGAAGAGTTAGAAAAATAATTATGATTTTATTTAAAGACCGCCAAGAAGCTGGTGAAAAATTAGTGAAAAAACTTAAAAAATATGCTAACAGAAAAGATGTTTTAGTTTTCGGTATTCCACGAGGTGGTGCAGCAGTTGGGGCAACATTAGCAAAATATTTAAATCTTAAATTCAATTTAGTCATTGTCCGAAAATTACCCATCCCCCAAGATCCAGAAATGGGATTTGGGGCAATACTATCAGATGGAACAATTTTATTAAACAACGATGTTATTGATAGTTTTGATATTCAGCCAGAAGAAATTAAAAAAATCAGTCAAGAAGTTTTAAAAGAAATCAAACGCCGAGAAAAAGCGTATTTAATTAAAAATAATTTCTCTAAAATAAAAAATAAAATTATTATTTTAGTTGATGATGGTCTGGCAACTGGCTTTACAATGTTAGCAGCAATTAAAGCAATAAAAAAATATCAACCAAAAAAAATTATTGTTGCTGTTCCGGTTAGTCCGGAATCTTCAATTGAAAAAATTAAGCCAGAGGTTGATGAAATTATTTGTCTTTATGCACAAAAAGGATTTGGACCATTTGCTGTAGCAAATTTTTACAAAGATTTCCACGACTTGAGCGATGAGGAAGTAAAAAAATTTTTGCATGAGAGGGGCGATTAGCTCAGTTGGTTAGAGCGCGTCGTTCACATCGACGAGGTCTCAGGTTCGAATCCTGAATCGCCCACCAGAATTTAAAATTAGGAAGTCCGACTTCCTAAAATTATTGTTTTGGCTCAAGCGCTGAAAAATAAATAGTTTTTTATTTCTTCAAACTTTACTTTAATTTATGGCTAATTCATTTAAAAAGATAATCTTGGAAAGATACTCAAAATCTGAAATTTCAACACCTTACAAAAGAAAAGCTTATGAGGGCTTAAGAAAGACAGAGGAAATTCTTATTCAAAAGTATTTTAAAAAATGCTCCACAATTTTAGATGTTGGCTGTGGAACAGGAAGAACAACTTTCTTTTTATATAAGCTTGGTTATAATATTGTTGGTATTGATAGATGATTAAATTAGCACGACAAATTGCTGAGAAAGAAAGAGCGAATATAAAATTTTACGCGATGGATGTTTGTTCTTTAAAATTTAAAAGTTCATCCTTTGATAACATACTTTTTTCTTTTAACGGCTTTGAACAAATACCAAAGGAAAAGAATAGAATTAAGGCGGTAAAAGAAATGTATAGAGTTTTAAAACCAGAAGGAGTTCTGATTCTCACAACGCAGTCAATTTTAAACCCTAGTAACTTTGTAGAATCTATAAAACAATATTTTAGTTTAAAAAGAGAACATAAAAACATCGAATTTGGTGATTCTATATTTTTCAGCGAAGGATCCGAGGTATATATACATTTTTCAAATCCTCTTAAAATTAAAGAATTAATGAAAAAAACGGATTTGATATTATCTATACTAACTCTGAAAAAGGCATAGAAAACGATCAAAAGAACATCTTTTGGTTTTCAACTAGCGGTTTGATTTATTATGTGGCTAAGAAGTAGAGGGCGCAAACCGAACTCCCGTTCGCTTCGCTTGCTCGAATCTAGTTTCAGTTCTTCTATAAGCCTGCAAACAAGCTCATAATTTCAAGTATTCTTTTTGTATTTTGTATATATCCTTTGCATGATCTTAGTACTGAAAAGAAAAATTTAAATATTTCGGATATTACCATAAATTATGAATTTTCCCGAAAACTTTTCGGGAAATGGGTGTTAGGCGTAATCGCTCGGGTCGCAAAAAAACAAAATTTTATTAAATTTAAACCAAATTAATAACTATATGAAAGAAAATCGATCTAGGTGGGACGAAATTTATAAAAAAGGGGCACATTGGGAAAAAGGATCTTCTAAAAATATGCAATTATTTATTAAATACTTAAATAAGGGTGATAGGGTTCTAGATGCAGGATGTGGTTCTGGACAAGATTCTATTTTTTTAGCAAAACAAGGTTTTGAAGTATGGGGGATTGATATTTCTAATGAAGCCATTAAAAAAGCTAAAAAAAATAAAGAAAAGTATAAGTTAGAAAATTTACATTTTTTAGTTGGAGATATACAGAATTTAAAATTTGAAAATGAATTTTTCGATGCTATCTATTCTGGATGGGTCTTACATAATCTTCCTCTAGAAAAACCGGCATCAGAGATCCATAGAGTCTTAAAAAAAAGAGGTATAGCATTTCTCGCATTTCTGTTGAACACAAAATATGTAAAAGATAAAAAAATAGTCCGATTTCACAGAAAAGAAGATATATTAAAGGTGTATAAGAAGAGATTCAAAATTTTGAAGCAAATTCAATTCCACCAAGAAGATTTCGAAACAGAAAGACCTCATACTCATGATGTTTTTATAATAATATTAAAAAAGTTATAGTATAGTGGCCCCTCGCGATTCTCCGCTCACATTCGTTCGCTTCGGTCCTAACGGACACGCCTAACAGCGATTTAATGGTCTCGCTCATTACATTCGCTCCACCCAAACCGCCTTCGGTGACTTCGTTAAATCGCATATGTTAGATGCAATAGCCAGAAATTTTTTCCTTATTTTTTAGATTTTTTGGTAGTATTATTTCAAAGATCGAACATAACTTATGATAAAATTTAATTATTAACATCAACTTATGTCAAAAAAACTTGAGGGTAGAATCTCGCCGCAAGAAACGCCCGAAAAAAAACCCAAAACCAAATCTACAATAGAATTAGGTGAATCAAGGGTCCGTCTAGTTAAAAAGAAATCGGAATATCCTGGTTATACTCGCGTGGAAATAATCTTTGATGATATTTATCAAGGCGAGCTGGCTGACAAATATGGTTGGAACGAAAACCAGATTGATTCTTTTGATACCCAATTATTTGCAAAACTTCAAGACAAAGAAGCGATTATTAATTGGGAAGATAGAGAATTTTTTACCGTCGATGTTCCAGAAAATGCTACTGAAGATGTTATAGCCGATATTGAATTAGCATTAAAACTTACCTTCAGTAATCCATTATCAAAAAAAGAAGATATTGAAAAGGCTGAAAAATTACGTCAAAAAATAAAAAACAAGCAAGAAGAACTTGCTCGGCAAGAACTTGCTAAAGTCCGTACGGAAGAAAATCTTTTTCAAGCCTACAAAGAAAAACCACATGCAACATCTCCGGCAGATCATGAGGGATATTGTACTATTAGCAAAGTAAAGATCAAAAAAGCTTCGGGCATAACTTATACCGATGATGAATTTTTGGGCCGCGAACACAGAAGAATCGCAACAAAACCCAACATGGTTATTTTATCTGTGAGTATTGCCGGCGAACCATTTGACCGTCTATATGGTGGCAGAGTTATTCAAAAAGAGCAATTCGGTAATTACGAAAGTGAATTAGAAAAAATAATCAAAGGATTGCAAAGTCAACCAGATGAAATTGTAAAAATATCTCACAAAGTTTCCATAACAAGAAGTAAAGGACAAGAAGCAGACGGGGAAGAAATTAAATTATTATGTACTGAAGATTTTGCTAACAAAGTAACTGAACACATTAAAAGTATATATTCTGATCTTCGTGATATTTCAAAAGAAGGATAAATTGCCAAAAAATTACATTAAGGAATAGAAATTTCCGGCTATTTCACATAACAGCGTGTATACGGTACGGAGATCAACCCGCCTCTCACCCAAATTGCGAGCTCACTAATATAACAACATGATAGACAAAAAACTTCTTGCAAAAATCAGAAAAATGGCGGATTCGCCTGAATGGGGTATCCGAGAAGATGCCGCCGTAGAAATAAAGAAAATAAATGATAAATTTTTCTTGGAATATTTGCCTGTCTGGAAAAAATGGGTTAAAGCCCCAAACCCCAATATTAGACGTGCTGTTGAGGTTGGTTTATTAAGAATTAAAAAAGAATTTGTTTCACAAGCTCTTGATCTACTCGAAGTTTTAATTTATGATAATAATTCTTATGTTAGAAGAAATTGTGGTCCTTTTGCATTGTCACATGTATGTTATAAAGATCCTAAAGCTGGATTTCAAAGATTAAAAAAATGGACAAGAATCGATGATAAAAATGTTCGTTGGAATGTTGCTATGTGTTGTGGGGCTTGGTTTGGTCAGACATATCCAAACGAATCTTTGAAATTATTAAAAATTTTAGCAAAAGATAAGGAAAGATTTGTCTGGAGAGCAGTAGCATCTTCTCTTATTAAATTAATTCGGAAGTATCCTAAACTAAAGCAAGAAGTTTTTTCTTGGAAAAATTGTGAAGAATGTCTTAATGCTGTTAGAGGATATATTAAGTAATGCTTGCTCTCCCAACACTTCGCCACTTCATTCCTTACCCTCACTTCGTTCGAATCATATAACAGCGAATAAATGGTTTCGTCTTCGGCTCACCCAAACCGCCTTCGGTGACTTCGTTTATCCGTAAAACATTATCTCAAGAATAATTTTTATCTAAGTACAAGCGAAGTTGTATAATCACACTCTAATTTCTTAATTTAAAATTATGCCTGAATTACCAGAAGTTGAAACAATTAGAAGGCAACTTTATGAAAAAATTTTAAATAAAAAAATAAAAAATGTTGAAATTCTTGAAGCAAAAATGCTTCAAGGTATTTCGGCTAAAAATTTCAAAAAAATAATTAGTGGCAAAAAAATAAAAAACATTTTCCGGCGAGGAAAATTACTTGTTTTTGAATTATCTTGCAATTATTACTTAGTTATTCATTTAAAATTAACTGGTCAATTAATTTTCCAAAGTAAAAAAGAAAAAGACAAAAAGAAAAAATACACTTATTTTATCTATACTTTTTCAGATGGTGATAAATTGCTCCATAATGATTTAAGAAAATTTGGTTATGTCCGGTTATTAAAAAAAGAGGAAGTTAAAAAATTTCTCGAAGAAAAAAAATATGGCATTGAGCCATTGAGTAAAGAATTTACTTTAAGCAAATTTAAAGAAATTCTCTCAAAAAAACCAAAAAGTAAAATAAAGCCTCTTTTAATGAATCAATCCCTTATTGCTGGTATTGGAAATATTTATTCCCAAGAATCCTGCTGGTGCGCAAAAATTTTGCCAATAAGAAATGTAAAAACATTAAAAAACGAAGAAATAAAAAATTTGTATAATTGTCTGATTAAAATTTTAAAGGAAGCAATAACTTATCGTGGCGCATCAGTTGATGCTTATGTTGATATTCACGGAAAAAAAGGTAATTTCGTTCCAAAACTCAAGGTTTATGGTCGTGAGGGAGAAAAATGTTATCGCTGTGGAGCAAAAATAAAAAAAATAACTTTAGCCGGTCGAAGTACTTATTATTGTCCGAAATGCCAAAAATAAACAATTATTAATAAAACTAAACTGTTAATTTCCAACGTCCCTTTTTTCGTCTTCTTTTTAAAACATTTCTCCCGGATTTTGTTTTCATTCTTTTTCTAAAGCCATGTGTTTTGGCTCTTTTTCTTTTTTTAGGCTGATATGTTCTTTTGGGCATAATTAATATTTTCTACTTTAAGTTAAATAACGCATTAAAGAGAGTTCTTAATATATTTTTTTATTAAAGGTAACTTTTCTTTTGCTGCTTGTTCCCCTAAAAAAATTAATTCTTTTGCTTTATCATAATCCCAAAAACTATAATTTTTGACTTTTGACTCTATTAGAACCAGATTTTTTATTTTTTTAATTGATTGCCGATAAATCATATCCTCCATTATTTTAATACTACGACGTAAAACAGCAATAGCTCCAAAATTTTTTTTAAACTTTTCTTCCTTTAATGGGGAATAGACAGTTGAGGCAATAATAAATGAAGATGCTAATTTACAGGCAATATCCACTGGTAATGGATCAACTAAACCACCATCAACTAAAATTTTCTTATTAATTACTATTGGTGTAAACAAGCCAGGAACAGCAATACTTGCTCTAATTGCCCGAAAAACTAAACCATTTTTTAAAATTACTTCTTTCCCACTTATTAAATCGACCGCTACGGCATAAAATGGAATTTTTAAATCGGTAAATTTCTTATTATTGATAAATTTCTTGATTAATTTTTCTATTTTTTCTCCCTTTAAGAGACCATTTGTCCTAGGGAGAGAACTAAAAAGATAAAATTTTTGCCAGCGATTAATTTTTGAAGCCGCTTCCTCTATTTCTTCTAAACTAGCACCAGCAGCATATAAACCACCAATTAAAGCACCGATACTTGTGCCAATAATCAAATCTGGTCTCAGTTTATTTTTCTCTAATATATTTAAAACTCCGATATGTGCTAAACCTCGCGCCCCACCACTTCCTAAAACATAGGTTAACTTCGGTTTCATATTATATTAATTACTTTATTAATTCTTCTAATATTTTCCGATTTGCCTGTTTTGGTATCTATATCAACTAAAACAGCATTAACTAATGCTTTACCACTTTTAGGAATATCAATTTTTGGAGCTTTAAGTAAACCCTGACTCATTGCCTCAACAATAGAATCCTTTTTAAAACCAATTACCGAATTATAGCCTCCAACCATACCAACATCAGTAATGTAAGCAGTCCCTTCGGATAAAATTCTTTCATCAGCTGATTGGATATGAGTATGTGTTCCTAAAACGATAGAAACACGTCCATTAAGATAATATCCGAAAGCATTTTTTTCACCAGTTGCCTCAGCATGAAAATCAACAATTTTCATTTTAATATTTGGGAATTTTTTTAAAATTTTATCTACTTCAGCAAATGGATTTTTTATCTTCCATTCGGGTTTCTCAAGAAAAACACGACCAATTAAATTAATTAGAAGTATCTTTTGATTTTTTTTATTAATTACTACATATCCTTTTCCTGAATAACTCTTTGGATAATTCGCTGGTCTAATTATTGGTAACTTTTCTTTCAAAACATTTTTAACACCTTCTCTATTTGACCAAAAATGATTTCCTGAAGTTAAATAATCAATGCCTGCATCTAGAACTTGTTTGACAGTTTTTACTGTTACTCCTTTACCGTGTGCTAAATTTTCACCATTTGCCAATACTAAATCAGGCTTAAATTTTTTCTTAAGTTTAGGTAAAGTTTTAATTATTGCCTTTCGGCCAATTTTTCCAACAATGTCTCCAAAAAATAATACCTTCATATAAATTATCTTGCGTATTCTATTATTTTATTTTCTCTAATTACTGTTACCTTTATTTCACCGGGATATTTTAATTCTTCTTCTATACGGGAAGCAATGTCATGAGCCAATTTATTTGCCTTTAAATCATCGATTTCTTCGGGGCGAACAAAAACTCTAATTTCCCGACCTGCTTCAATTGCGTAAGCTTTTTCTACACCAGAAAACGACTTTGCTAAATTTTCTAACTCCTCTAATCTCTTTAAATAATTCTCATAGGTATCTTTTCTCGCTCCAAAACGGCTACTAGAAATTGCATCAGCAACTTTAACAATTATTGCCTCCAATGTTGGCGGGTGATCTTCGTGATGGGTTGCGATTGGTATAATAACTTCTTCTGCTAAACCGTATTTTTCACCTAATCTTTTTCCAATCTCCGGATGCGTTCCTTCGACCTCTTGATCTAATGCTTTTCCAATATCATGAAAGAGTCCTGCTTTTTTTGCCACAGCAACATCGGCACCAAGTTCAGCAGCTAACATTGCTGACAAATTAGCAACTTCAATAGAATGTTTTAAAACATTTTGTCCATAACTTGAGCGATATTTTAATCTACCTAAAATCTGAACTAATGTTGGGTGAACACCAACTATTCCTAATTGATGTAATGCATCCTCTCCAGCTTCTTTTATATCCCGGGCTAATTCCTTTTTTGCTTCCTCAATAAATCTTTCGATTCTTGCTGGTTGAATTCTTCCATCAGTAATTAATTTTTCTAAAGCTATTTTAGTTAACTGCCGTCTAATTGGATTAAAACCGGAGATAAAAATGACATTCGGCGTGTCATCAACTATAATTTCTGTTCCGGTCAATTCTTCTAATACCTTAATATTGCGTCCCTCTCTGCCAATAATTCTACCTTTCATTTCGTCTGAAGGTAAATTAACAATTGTTTTTGTCTTTTCGGTTGCAACTGAAGAAGATAAACGTTCAATTGCTGTTGTAATAAGTTGGCGCGCCTTTTTCTCAATTTCTTCAGAACCATATTTTACTAGTTTATTTATCCTGTCTAAAACCTCGCTTTTGTAAGTTTCTTCTACTCTTTCAAGTAAATATTTTTTTGCCTCTTCTTTGGTTAGGCCAGAAATTTCTTCAAGTTTTTTAACAGTTTCAGAATACAATTCTTTAATTTTCTCTTTTGCCTCCTCAAGTTTTTTGGCTTTTTCAGATAAACTTTTCTGTTTTTCTTCTAAATCTAATAATTTCTTATCAAATAACGATTGTCTTTTTTCTAAGCGATTTTCTAGATATTTTAATTCTCTTCGCCTGTCTTCTTCTTCCTTTTTTGCTTGTTCAATAATCTTTAGTGCCTCTTCTTTTGCACGAAAATAAATCTCCTGTTGTTTGATTTTCGCATTTTTAATCAGTTCTTCGGCCTTTTTTTCTGCTGTAGCAGACCGATAATGAACAATAAGATAACGAATTAAATAACCTAAAGCAAGGCCAAGCAAAAATAAAACTATTGAAAGTGGTAAAATGTTCATATGTTTTTATTAATTAAATAAACCGAGACCTTCTCGGCTTTTAAAAATAAAAAATTAAAAATTAGTTAATATTACCTTCTGGTGATAATCTTATCAATAATACCGTAGTGTTTTGCTTCCTCTGCTGTCATAAAAAAGTCACGATCTGTATCTTTCTCAATTTTTGCTAACGGTTGACCTGTATGTTTTGCTAAAATTTGATTAATTCTATCTTTAACTTTTAAAATATGCTCTGCTCTAATTTTAACATCTGTTGCCGGACCTTCTGCTCCACCCATTACCTGATGAATCATCACTTCAGCATTTGGTAAAGCAAATCTTTTTTTCTTGGCTCCAGCGGCTAAAAGTACTGCACCCATTGAAGCAGCTGTCCCAACACAAATTGTGACAATATCCGGTTTAACATACTGCATTGTATCATAAATTGCCAGGCCAGCAGTTACTGAACCGCCTGGCGTGTTTATATACAATTTTATATCTTTATTTTTATCTTCACTTTCCAAAAATAAAAGCTGGGCAATTACTGTATTTGCAACTGCATCTGTGATAACATCACCAATAAAAATTATTCTATCCTTTAAAAGCCGAGAATAGATATCATAAACTCTTTCACCGTAAGTTGATTTTTCAATTACGGTTGGAATTAAGGGCATAATTTATAATTTATAGCTTATTATTAATAAATTATATCAAACAAAAACATATTGTCAATTACAAGTTATACACAATCTTCTACTCTCTAATTTTAACAATTGCAAGTGATGCTGCGCCAATTAAACCAACGTCACTTTTTAATTTTGTCGCTTCAATTTTTATATCTTTTTTAAATCCGAACATTACTTTCTTCCGAACAAAGTCTCTTAAAAATGGCAAAATATATTTTTTATCTTTCATTACCCCACCACCTAAAATAACTTTATCTGGATTAAATATATGAGTTATATTAACTAAACCAATTCCTAAAGCAACTAAACTTTTTAAAATAATCTTCTGTGCTAATTTATCGCCATTTTTATAAGCCTCAAAAACTAAACGAGCATCTATATTTTTTTTCTTACCTTTGGCTAATTTCCAAATTAAACTTGCTTTTTTTAAATTTTTCTTCGCTTCACGGGCAATTGCTGTTCCGGAAGAAAATGCTTCTAGACATCCATAATTTCCACAACGACATTTTGGACCATTTGGATCAATTATCATATGGCCAATTTCTCCAGCATTTCCTCTTCCATGATAAAGTTTTTTGTTAATAATTATTCCGCCGCCGATTCCGGTACTAATTGTCAAATATATCATATTCTTTGTCCCCTTACCTGCGCCGAAAAGAAATTCTCCTAAAGCAGCGGCATTGGCATCATTATCAAAATAAACTGGTAAATGAAAATGATTTTTTAATGGTTTAACTATTTGAACATTGTGCCAACCTGGTAAATTCGGTGCAAAAAAAATTAGCCCCCTTTTAATATCTAATGGTCCAGCTGTACCGATACCTATAGCAACTACTTTTTCCTGAAAACCTGCTAATAAATCATCGCCCATTCGTAAAATTTGTTTGATTACTCCTTGTGCTCCTTTTTTAATTTCTGTTGATTCAACATTTTTCTTAATTACTTTACCTTTAAAATTAACCAGTCCTACAGCAATTTTTGTTCCTCCTAAATCAATAGCTAAAATATTTTTTTTCATATTTATTGCCCTAATAATTTTCTAATCAAGAAATCTAAATCTTCGTTGTTATAGAATTCAATCACAATATTCCCTCCTCTCTTCTTTTTCTTAATTGTCACTTTTGTTCCTAAAATTCGACTTAATTCTTTTGCTTTTTCAATTAATTGTGGTTCAATAGCAATAACTTTTTTAATTCGATAGCCGGCCACTATCTTTTCTGTTTCCCGAACTGTTAATCCTAACCCTAAAATTCTTTTTAATAATATCTTCTGTTTTTCTGGACTGTCAATTGAAAGAAGCGCTTTTGCATGACCTTCACTAATTTTTTCTTCTTCAATTGCTTCCTGAATTTTTTCCGGCAAAGTTAATAATCTTAAAGTATTGCTGATTGTTGCTCTAGCCTTGCCTAATTTTTTTGCCACTTCATCTTGGGTCAAATTAAACTGATCAATCAATCTCTGATAAGCCCGAGCTTTTTCAATCGGATTCAAATCTTTCCTCTGAATATTCTCTAAAAGTGATAACTCCAATTTTTCTATTTCATTGACTTTTCGAACAATTGCCGGAACTGTTTCTAACTCCAAAATTTTTGCCGCGCGATATCTTCTTTCGCCAGCAATTAATTGATATTTATTGTTATCTAATTTGCTAACAATTAATGGTTGAATAATTCCGTGTTCACGAATGGAATTAATTAATTCTTCCATTTCTTGATGAGAAAAATTCCTCCTTGGCTGTTCAGGATTCGGCTCAATCTGATTAATTGGTATATTAAAAATTCTTTCGCCAGTATCTTTAAGTGTCTCTTGAGTAATTTTTTCAATTGTTTTTTTAGGAACTTGCCCTGACTTTGTTGGAATTAAAGCACTTAAACCACGTCCTAAAGGCATAATATTACTTTTTAATCTTGTCTAAAAGGATTCTAAATTCATTATTACTTTGTGGAATTATATCTTTATAATTTTCTAAAATTTCTGAGAAATTCTTTATTTTTTCTATTCTTTTTAGATCAATCTTCTTTTGTTTCAAAATATATAAACCAACTTTTACTATTTTATCAGTATCTTTTGTAAATTTGGAAAGTAAGCGAAATATCTCATTTAAAATAATTGCTTCAATAATTTCTTTATCTTTTATCTTTTTTTCCGGAAAAAATAATTTTTTTCTAATAAGACTTAAAGGTGGTCCATAAAGAAATGGTAAATGGCTAAATTCTCTTTTTGCTGGTATTTTTTCTTTAATCTGATGATAAACTCGGGTATGCAATATTCCTAAAGAAAGCAAAACATTAATTTCTTTTTTATTTTTTAATCCAGAATTTTTATTAATCTGAGAAATTTCCTCAATTAATTTATTTTTTATATATTTTTCTCTTTCTCTTACAAAATGTGTATAAAGATTTATATGTTTCTTAAAAGTATTAATTGCCTCTCGAATTTCTCCTTGAAAGAATAACTGCATTGCTTCTTGATAAAGTTTTCCGGCATACTCTGCTAATTTATTAATCGGATGGCCAGAGGGTACATCTATTAATTTAATAATCTTTCTACTTCTATAAAGTGCTTTTAGAATCGGTTCGTAAAAAGAAAAAAATATACCAAAATGGTAACGACCTATAATTGAAAGTTGTTTAAGGGAAATAGTTCCACAACTAACCTCATTTAAAAATTTTTCTTGTTCTTCGCCCCAACCACGAAGTTCTGGGCAATAAACATCGCATTTTTTTATTTTTTTCACTATTTTCTCTGCATCTTTTGCTGTCCAATGAGGTGTAAATACAACATCAATTGAAATCTTTGGTTTTTCTTTTTGCTCTTTCTTCTCTGTAAAAAATCTTTTAATTTCTTTTTTCATAAAATTAACTATTCCTCCAAATTATATTCTAAATAGTCGAATGGTTCGTTAAATCCGGCCCAATTTTCTATCCTTTTAATAAATTTCCAACCGTATCTCTTTTGTAAAACATCGGATAAATGCTGGCTAACACGCACATGAGCAGTCAATTTCTTATATTTCCTTCTCTTTGCCTCTTCAATTAATTTGTCATAAAGCGCTTTAATTGTTTTTATTCCTCTTACCTCTGGCCTTGCGCCAATATCCCAAATATAAAGAGCATCCTTTCCGCCAGTTCCCATTTCTGTAGCCGGGATTGTTAAAATATAAGCTGCTGGTTTATTGTTTAATTTTAAAATTATTTGAGGAGTTTCTGACTTTAAAACACTTCTAATTGTTTCTTCCCCCAATCTCATTTCTGGCGGGAAAGCAGCTTCTTCAACCTCGGCTAACTGGTTAACTAATTCATCATTTACTTCTCCAACTACTTCGACTTTAAATTCTTTGTTTTTTTCTTTCTTTTCTTCTAATTTTTCCTTTTCCATTTCCGCCACCTCAAATAACCTCACCTCTCTCTCTTCTTTTGGATTAACAAAATGAGTACCGCCAGCTTGAGGATACATTGCATCAAGATATTCTTTCTCTCGCGGGGAACCAGCTAATTTTGAGATGGTTAAGTTGATTGGCTTAAGATCATTTGTAGGAATATCATTGTAAGAAGTTCCTAAAACAATTCTTTTGATTTTT
>JAGGZP010000048.1 GCA_021161965.1 bacterium | reverse complement strand
GTCAAATATTAATACCTTAACTTTTTAATTTTCTTATAAAACAATTTTTCTCCACCCACCTGATAAATTAAAAGCTGTTCTTTATCCTCCCAATTAAGTTTCTCTTTTGGCTCACCAGTTTTATAATCAATATTCTCAATTTCGTTTTTCCCAACTAAATCAATACGATCAATTTTCCCTTTAAGAATAACATTGCCAACCTTAAAATTAAATTCCCTTTCTAAATAGAGCGGATGGGGTGGATTTTTGATTGTTTTAGCATAAAAATCTTGAAGTATTTTTTTTCCTAAGTTCTTATATTTTTTTTGATAAAAAATATCAGGATACCATTCATCAATCCATTCCTCCTCATAAATCTTTAATAATTCCTTTAATGTTATTGGAAAATTTTTATTTTCGTTTTTAGAGAATAATTTTTGTTTTCTGTTTTTCCGTTCAATAAAGGCCTGGAAAAATCTATATAATGTTTTATGCATTGTTTGTCCAAAACTAAAAGTAAATTTCCCTCGCGGATGGATTTTTAAAACAAAAGCATATTTATATTGTAATGGACATGTTTCATAAGCGCGTAATTGACTAAAACTAAATTCGGTTGGAAGTAAATCTTTATCAGCAATGTGGCCATCCTCAATAATTGATGGCTTAAATATTTTTAATTTTTCACTCTTCTTTTTCTCCTTTAAATCTTTAACAAAACCAATTTCATAGAGAAAACGCGATGGTTTTTTCTTTCTAAGTCCGCCGTAATTTTGAGCTGATGTAAAAAATAAACCATCTTTTGCTCTGGTCATTGCTACATAAAACAATCTTCTTTCTTCTTGAAGATGAATATCACCTTTCGGAATGATTTCCTTTATTAACTTTTCTGGCAATTCTATTTGCTCATGTCTTTCTATTGTCGGAAAACGACGATCAACTAGTCCGACAATAAAAACATAAGAAAATTCTAATCCTTTTGCCCCATGAACAGTTGTCACCTTTACTGACTCCGGTCCAGCCTCAAAAAATCCCTGGTCTATTGCTCCTTCACTACCAGCCATTAAGGAGGTTTCAACCATTTTCATAAAACTTGCTACTGACTTATCTTGACTAATTTTTTCAAATTTTTCTACTTGTTTAAATAATTGATTTATTAAATTAATATTTTCAACACCCTGTAAACTTCCACTTTCAGCTCTTTTGCTTAAAATCTTTAAATAGCCGGTATCCTCTAAAAATGAAAAAATAATTTTCCCAACACTTTTTTCACGAGCAAGCAAACTATGTTTTTGAATTAAATTCATAAATTTATTAATCTCTTTTACTGCTTTTTCTGAAATATTCGGAATCGAATTTACATTTTTTAAAGATTCATAAAGTGAGATACCTTTCCGTCGGCCCCAATAATTTAAATTAACTAAATCTTCATTACTTAATTTAAATTTAAAAATTGGAGAAGTTAAAATGCGATAAAGTGCTGAACTTTCATGATAATTATCTAATAATTTTAGATAAGAAAGAATATCTAAAATCACTGGTTGAGCATATAATCCTTGGCTTGCCAAAAATTGATAAGGAATCTCTTTAAAACGTAAAGCCTGTACAAAAACATCGGCTTGATTATTCGCTCGAACTAAAATCGCAAAATCATTCCAATTAACTTTTTTATCTCTTTCCTTTATTTCTATTATTTTATTAACCACGCCTCTCGCCTCCTCAACTTGGTCGGGATATTGATAATATCTGATTTCTGCCTTACCTTTTCTGACCGCTTGAAGCTTTTTAATTATCCTCGGTCCGTTTTTATCATTAAGTTGGGCTTCGAGACGGTTAGGATTATTCAACTGAATAAATTTATATGCAAGGTCAAGAATGTTTTGCTTTGAACGATAATTTTTTACTAAAACAATTTCTTCTGATTTAGGAAAATCTTTTTTAAATTGAATAACATTGTTATAAGATGCCCCACGAAACTTATAGATTGATTGATCATCATCAGCAACAACCGTCAAGCTATTTTTTGTACTTACTAACAATTTCAAAAGTTCGTACTGTGCCCAATTTGTATCTTGAAATTCATCAACTAAAATATATTTAAATTTTTCTTGGTACTCTTTTAAAATTTGCGGCCTTTTTTTAAATAGTTTAACAGTATAATTAATTAAATCACCAAAATCTAAAGAATCATTTTCTAAAAGTAATTGTTGATAAGTATGATAAGCTCGAGCAATTTCTTTTAGGCGAGAAGATTCTTGGTCTAATAATTCATCACTCATTTTTGAATCATAATTCAATTTTATACTTTCTGCATACTCATTATACTCTTCCGGACTAATTAACTCATCCTTTGCTCGACTAAAATGCTTAACTAATGATTTGATAAATTTAGTTGGGTTTCCTAATGGTCGATAATAATCTAAATCAAAACGCTGAAAATTTTGTAAAATAAGTAAAAGTTGCTCGATTTCACTTAAAATTTTAAAATTAGCTGATAAACCTATTTCCAAAGCATGGTTTCTTAAAATTCTCTCACAAAAAGAATGAAAAGTAGAAACCCAAAGATCAACATAACCATAAGGCAATAATCTGTCTAATCTATCTTCCATTTCCTCAGCTGCTTTTTCAGTAAATGTTACTGCTAAAATTTCTTCTGCTTTTGCTTTTCCAGCTAAAATTAAATAAGCAATCCTTCTTGTAATTACCGTAGTTTTTCCTGTGCCAGCACCAGCAATAATCAACAATTTATTTTTATTAGAAACAACAGCCCTTTTTTGTTCCGGATTTAAATCAGATAAAATTTTATTTTTGAAATTTTCCATACTAAAGCTTAAAAATTAACCAATTTTTATCTTTAAATTTCAAAAGCATATAAGTGCCTCTCAATTTTTTGCCAAACAATTCAAACTTAATTGCTTTATTTATTTTTGATATCAAATTATATTTTCCTTTATCCCAAATTTTTACTTTTCCCGCGCCATAATTTCCTTCAGGAATAACACCCTCAAAATCAGCATATTCAATAGGATGATCTTCCACCTGAACAGCAAGACGTCTAATATTTCTTTTTTGAGGGATTTTTTTTGGTATGACCCACGATTTTAAAACCCCATCCATTTCTAAGCGAAAATCAAAATGATGATGAGTTGCCCAATGTTCTTGAACAACAAAAATATTTCCCTTTTTCTTTTTGATTCTTCCCTTTGGCTCGGGAGTTTTTCTAAACTTTCTCTTTTTTCTATACTCCTTAAGTGACATTATATTAATAATACTTAATTTATTGAAAATGTAAAGTTTTAATGTTCTAAATGCGGATGAGACGCGGATTCACGCGGATATTTACGCGGATCAACGCGGATGAAGACAAATTCCAATTTCCAATGACCAATGACCAATGTCCAAACAAATTCTAAATTTCAAATCTCAAACAAAAAAATTAGTTTGGATATTAGGATTTAGTGCTTGATTGGAAATTGGAAATTGGGCATTGGACATTTATTTCTGGAATTTAGTGCTTGATTGAAAATTGATCATTGATCATTGAAAATTCATTGAAAATTGAAAATTGAAAATTAACTTTTGCATTTTGCATTTTGCATTTTCATAAAGGAGCTTAGCTCCTTTTTATCAAAATACACTTGCTATCTTTTTTATTTTCAGTAAAATAATAATATATGCTTTCCAAACGATATCGCTTAAGAAAAAAAGGAGATTTTGAGCGATTATCTAAATTCGGAAAAAAATTTTATACTAAAGAAATAGGTTTAAAATATATTAAAAATAATCTGCAAATATCGCGCTTTGGTGTTGTTGTCTCTTTAAAAATCTCAAAAAAAGCAGTTGTGAGAAATAAATTAAAAAGACGTATTTTAGATATTATCAAAAAAAATATTGATTTTATTAAACCAGGT
>JAGGZP010000091.1 GCA_021161965.1 bacterium | reverse complement strand
GTGTTGCTGTAAAGAAGAGTTTAGATTTTCAATTTGCTTTTGTAATAATTCAATTTTCAATTTTATTTTTTCTAAATCTTCTAAATCTTCGTTCATTTTTCCCTCCTTTTTAATTATCTATTATCTATTTTGAATATATCCCTAGTTAATTTTTTGTCAATAGAAAATTGAAGGTGGATATTTTGACTTGACTGATTTTTTATAAATTATACAATTAAAGTAAATTAAAAAGGAGGAAAAAGTGTATTTTCTGATTCTGATGAGTATCTGGCCATTTCAGAATATTATGGCGAAAGACAAGGCGAAATTCGAAATAAAACAATACAACTACACAGTGAAATATCATCTGCTATGGCAGGATATCACTGTTGGGCACCTTTGTAGTGGTTATAGTGGACTAGAAGATCTTGACAGTTTACGCTGTTATCATTTTTTCTTAGAGATTAAAGTAAATATCTTAAATTCAGTTTACCGACTGGATACATGGGTTGATACAACTGATTTTTTGACTCGGAGGTTGAAAGAAGAAAAAATCGAGAGGGGAAAACTGAAAGAAAAGACGACTGTTGATTTTGATCAGGAGTATAAATATGCGGTTTTTAATGTTAAGAAAAAAGATACGAGTTTTATCAATGTTAAGAAAATGCTCCCAAATGTTTGTGATTATCTGACATTAATTTACAATATTAAAAATATTCCCGAAGATAGTTTGTATATAGGTAAGATATTTATTTTTAATACAGTAGATATTGGTAAAGAAAGTAGTTATCCCCTGAAAGTAAAAATTATAGACGAAGAAAAGAAAGACGGGAGTGACTGTTTTCGATTCAGACTACTTTTTCAGAAAGGGAGTAATTACTTTTCTGATACAACCACAGTATGGGTTAGGAAAAGCGATAAGATGATTCTACGAATAGAACATGGAAATGTAAAAATAATTTTAAATAACCCCGCTAAATAGTGGGGTTATTTCATTGACAAATTTTAAAAAATTTCTATAATTAGAATAGATTTAAAAGGGAGGAAAAATGGAAAAAATTGGTTTAGTTTTAGGTGGTGGTGGAGCAAAAGGAGCATTTGCTGCTGGAGCACTGAAAGCAATATACGACAAAATATATCCAAAATGGTTTGACATTGTTAGTGGAACATCAATTGGCGCATTTAATGGTGTTTTGGCCTCCTTGGGTCAAGTTGATAAAATGGAATGGTTTAACACTGGTCGATCCAGCTTTAAAATGGCCATTACCTATAAAACCTTTAATTGATTTAGGCATCAAAAGGATTTTTATTATTATTCTTGGCCCACTTGATTTAGAACCTTGGATAAAAACAGAAAAAAAACAGAATCGACAAACATACAAGACACTCATAGATTATTTGAATGCTATGCGAAGCATACCTACCAAGAATCTTACTAACGAATCTTTAAAAAAATATTTATTTTCTAGTTTAATAGAGAGGAAAATTTCTGAGTTAAAGAAAAAAATAAGCCTTGAAATAGAGGATAAAAAGATACAGAAAAAGATATTTAATCTTATTGATGAGATGAGATGGCCTTATAAAGAAATTAAGTTTTTCTTATTTTCACCAGACAAAAACATTGGGAACACTTTCGATTTTAATAGAAAATCAATAGAGAGAATGATAACAGAGGGCTATCGTCTTGCTCTTGAAAAAATGGACGAAATCAGAAAATTTTTTGAATAAAGGGGTTCAACAACCCCCTTTTATTGTCCTGTGGATAACTCCTCTTGACCTTTTTGAATAATTTACTAAAATATATTGCACAAACAATAAATTATTAATTATTTATTTTGTTTTGTTTTGTCTTTCAGAAAATGGACAAAAATGAATCCAGTTCCTGCCAGATTTTATTGGCGGGAAAGTTTTTATGTTAATTAATTTAAATTAATTTAAAAGGATGGTTGAAAATAATTTGAAAAGTAAACGTCTCTCATTTTCAAAGAATATACTTGGGACACCGACATTAGATTTACTAAAGGTACAAAAAGATTCTTACAAATGGTTCCTAGAGAAAGGAATTGGCGACCTTTTAAAGGAATTTTCGCCCATAGAGGATTATATCGGAAGAAGTTTAGAACTTTATTTTTTAAAATATTATCTTGAAGAACCGAAATTTGATGAGATTACCAGCAGAAAAAGAAATTTAACTTATGAAGCAACACTAAAAGTTCGTACCCGTCTGATAAATAAGAAAAAAGGGAAAAAGATAGAGCAAGATGTTTATTTTGGAGATATTCCTTTAATGACCCAAAGAGCCACGTTTATTATTAATGGGATTGAACGTGTTGTTGTTAATCAATTAATTAGATCTTCAGGTGTTTATTTTACTCGGAATGTTATTCGGGGGCGTTTTTTCTATGGTGCAAAATTGATTCCCGAAAGAGGTGCTTGGCTAGAATTCGAAACAGATGGAAACAATGTTATTTGGGTAAGGATTGATAGACAAAGAAAAATAGCTGCGACAGCATTATTACGTGTTTTTGGCTATGGAAGCGACCAAGAAATAATCGACTTATTTAAAAAAATCGATGTTAATCCAGAAAGAAAATATATTTTAGCAACAATAAACAAGGATCCTTCGGCCTCTGAGGACGAGGGATTAATTGAGGTTTATCGCCGATTAAGGCCGGGCGAATTAGCTACTCCAGATAATGCCCGGTCTTTAATTCATGCGATGTTTTTTAATCGGAATCGTTATGACCTTTCGCCAGTTGGTCGTTATAAACTTAATCAGAGATTAAGCAGAATACTCGAAAAAGATGTTTTACCATTTAGAAAAGATTTTTTAGAAACTAAATCTCGTGTCTTGAGGCCTGAGGATCTTGTTGCTGTAATTGCCGAAATTATTCGGCTAAATAATTCTCAGGAAAACGCTGATGACATTGATCATTTAGCCAATCGTCGTATTCGAGCTGTTGGTGAACTAACCCAGGCGAGGATGCGTGTTGGAATGATGCGTTTGCAAAGGATTATTCGTGATCGGATGAGTACTTTAGATATTTCAAAAATTACTCCTTCCCAGCTTATTAATGCTCGACCAATTAATGGTGTACTTCGTGAGTTTTTTATGTCGAGTCAGCTTTCTCAATTTATGGATCAAACAAATCCTTTATCCGAACTCGAGCATAAGAGAAGATTAACTGTTGCTGGTCCGGGAGGATTAAAAAAAGAGAGGGCTGGATTTGAGGTTCGTGATGTTCACCGGACTTTTTATGGAAAAATATGTCCGATCGCTACACCCGAAGGACCAAATGTTGGATTAGTTGGTCACTTTGCTTGTCATGCTCGGTTAAATGAATATGGATTTATAGAAACACCTTATCGTAAAGTCAAAAACGGCAAGCTAACTAATGAAATAGTTTATTTAAATGCACTCGAAGAAGAAAAACATATTATTGCCCCTTATTCTTTAAATATTGATAATAAAGGGAGGATAGTTGAAGAACGTGTGGAAGCAAGAGTTTATGGTCATCCTGGCTTTTGCTCGGCAAAAGATGTAGAATTTATTGATATTGCCTCAAATCAAATTGTAAGTGTTGCTACATCATTAATTCCATTTTTAGAACATGACGATGCAGTTCGAGCATTAATGGGAACAAATATGCAGCGCCAAGCAGTACCGCTAATAAGACCAGAAGCGCCTTTAGTGGGAACGGGGATGGAAGAAAAGGTTGCTCGGGATTCAGGTTATTTAGTTCTTGCTAAAAACGATGGTGAAGTTGTTGAGGTTGATGCGAAAAGAATTAAAATTTTAAATAAAAAGAGAGCCTATGATATTTATGAGTTAGAAAAATTTGCGCGTTCGAATTCTGATACTTGCTTTAATCAACGAGTTGTTGTAAAAAAGGGGCAAAAAGTAAAAGCTGGTGATGTTTTGGCTGATGGGCCAGCAATGGACCAGGGAGAATTGGCTTTAGGCCGAAATATTTTAGTTGCTTTTATGTCCTGGGAAGGCGGGAATTATGAAGACGCAATCTTAATTTCCTCACGCCTATTAAAAGAGGATGTATTAACGTCAATTCATATTGATGAACATGTAGTTGATGTTCGTGAAACAAAACTTGGTCCAGAAGTTATTACAAAAGATATTCCAAATGTTGGGGAAGAAAAAATTAAAAATTTAGATGAAGATGGAATTGTTTACATTGGAGCCGAAGTAAAATCCGGCGATATTTTAGTTGGTAAGATTACGCCTAAAGGAGAAACTGAATTATCAGCTGAGGAAAAGTTATTAAGAGCAATTTTTGGTGAAAAGGCAAAAGATGTTAGAGACTCATCTTTATATTTAGAACACGGTGAACATGGTAAGGTTATTGATGTAAAAATTTTTTCTCGAGAAAATGGTGATCATCTACCAGTCGGTGTTATTAAATCGATTAAAGTTTTAGTTGCTGATTTAAGAAAAATTCAAGTCGGAGATAAACTTTCTGGGCGTCACGGTAATAAAGGTGTTATTTCAAGAATAGTTCCGGAAGAAGATATGCCATTTTTAGAAGATGGAACACCGGTTGATATTATTCTTAATCCTTTGGGTGTTGTTTCAAGAATGAATATTGGTCAGATTTTAGAAACAGTCTTAGGAATGGCTGCAAAGAAAATGAATATCAAACTTGCAACGCCAGTTTTTGCTGGAGCGAAAGAGAAGGAAATAAAAGAATTATTAAAAAAAATTGGAATGTCAGAATCGGGTAAAGTTAGATTGTATGATGGGCGGACAGGGGAGCCATTTGAAGAAGAGGTAACTGTTGGAATGATGTATGTGATAAAATTAAATCATATGGTTGAAGATAAAATCCATCAACGCTCAATTGGTCCCTATTCTTTAATTACCCAGCAGCCTTTAGGTGGAAAAGCACAATTTGGTGGGCAGAGATTTGGAGAAATGGAAGTTTGGGCTTTAGAAGGTTATGGTGCAGCTTATACACTTCAAGAAATGTTAACAATAAAGTCTGATGATGTCCCCGGCAGAACAAAAGCTTATGAATCAATTGTTCGTGGTGAACCAATAAAAGAAGTTCATATCCCCGAATCTTTTAATGTTCTAGTTCGCGAATTAAAAGGTTTATGTTTAAATGTTGAATTGCTTAAAAATGGAAGAAAAATTAGTATTGAAAAACAAAAACGCCCAAAATTTCCTACCAAAAATCTTAAATTTTAAATTATTAAACTATTATGCCATTACCTTCGTCAACAAAAACCCTACTTCTTCCAATGGAAGAGAAAAGAAGAGGTTTGGATTTTGACGCTATTCGCTTAAAAATTGCTTCACCCGAAGAAATTATTTCTTGGTCCTATGCGGAAAAAATAAAGCCTGGACTTGGTGAAGTTCTTTTACCAGAAACAATTAATTATCGAACCCAAAAACCAGAAATGGGTGGTTTATTTTGTCAAAGGATTTTTGGACCAGTGAAGGATTGGCAATGCGCTTGCGGTAAATATAAGAAAATTCGTTACCGAGGAATAGTTTGTGATCGTTGCGGTGTTGAAGTAACAAGAAGTGTAGTTCGAAGAGAGAGAATGGGATATATTAAATTAGCTGCTCCAGTAACACATATTTGGTACGTAAGAAGCGTTCCTTCAAGGATTGGTTTGTTACTAAATTTGTCGGTACAATCTTTAGAAAAGGTAATTTATTTTGCCAGTTTTATAATTACTAATGTGAAAGAAGAATTAAAAAAGAAAACATTAAATAAACTAGAGGAAGAATTCAAAGATAAGAAGAAATTTCTAAGAAAGGAAATCAAAAATAAATCGGAGGAATTCAAGAAAAGATTAAAAGAGCTAAACAGTCTTTATCAGGAAACAAAAAGAGAAATTGATGAATTAAGAGTGGGTAATATTATTTCTGAATTACGTTATCGCGAACTTTCTTTAAAATATGGTCATATTTTTGAAGCAGGTATCGGGGCAGAAGCGATACAAAAATTATTGAAATCGTTAAACTTACATGCTCTTGTGCGGGATTTGGAAAAAGAAGAAAAAAAAGCAAACCCAGATAGGAAGAAAAAAATAATTCAAAGATTGAAGTTAGTTAAAAATTTAATTAAGAATAAAATTAAACCGGAATGGATGGTTTTAACTGTTATTCCTGTTATTCCTCCCGACCTTCGACCAATGGTTCAACTTGATGGTGGGAGATATGCCTCATCAGATTTAAATGATCTTTATCGTCGAGTGATTAATCGTAATAATCGACTTAAAAAACTACAGGCCTTGCATGCTCCGGAGGTAATATTAAGGAATGAAAAAAGAATGCTTCAGGAAGCAGTTGATGCTTTACTTGATAATGAGATGCGAACAAGAAAGACAACCACTTCTTCAACAGGTCAAAAAAGGCCACTAAAATCCTTGGCTGATATACTAAAAGGGAAAGAAGGTCGTTTCCGACAAAATCTTTTGGGAAAAAGAGTTGATTACTCTGGTCGGTCAGTAATTGTTGTCGGGCCACATCTTAAACTTCATCAATGTGGTGTTCCAAAAATAATGGCTATTGAATTGTTTAAGCCGTTTGTAGTTAGCGAGCTAATTAAAAGGGGTATAGTTCATAATGTTAAGTCGGCAAATCGCTTTATAGAAAGTGGGGCAGACGTTGTTTGGGATATTCTTGAAGAAATTGTAAAAAAACATTATGTTCTTTTGAACCGTGCGCCAACTTTGCATCGTCTTTCTATTCAAGCTTTTCAACCTGTTTTAATCGAAGGAAAAGCAATTCAGATTCATCCCTTAGTTTGTCCAGCTTTTAATGCTGATTTCGATGGTGACCAAATGGCGATCCACTTACCTATTAGTCAAGAAGCACAAAAAGAAGCTGCTGAAATAATTTTATCGAGCAAAAATCTTTTAAAGCCAGCTAGTGGTGAACCAATAGTTACTCCAACCAAGGATATGGTTTGGGGTGCCTATTATCTAACAAAAATTTACGAAGACAATAAAAAAATAAATCAATTTTTTGCTAGCGAAGATGAGGCGTTACTAGCTTACGAGAATAAGATAATTGGTTTACAAGAAAAAATTAAGGTTAGAATTAAATCAAAGTTAATTGAGACATCCGTTGGTCGGATTATTTTCAATTCTGTATTGCCAGAGGGCATTTATAATTTAGATAAAGTTGTTGATAAGAAAATGCTTAGTAAAATTGTAAGTGATTGTTTAGAAAAGTATGGTGAAAGTAGATTAGTCAAAATGCTTGATGATATTAAAGAAATTACAATTGAATATTTAACAAAATCTGGTCTTTCATGGGGGATTAACGATTTGCCAAGGTTACCAGAAAAACTAGAGATAATAGAAAGAGCAAAGAAGAAAATTGAGGAAATTCGTCAGCAATATGAGATGGGACTTTTGACCGATGAAGAAAGATATCTAAAGAATATAGAGGTCTGGACAAATGCAAAAAATGAGATTACAAAAATTTGTCGAAAAAAGCTTCAACCAGGCAATACTGTTTTAACAATGGTTGAATCAGGCGCGCGAGGTTCCTGGGCTCAACTTACACAGATGTTTGGAATGAAGGGTATTGTTTCCTCACCAACTGGTCGGCTAATAGAATTACCAATTAAAAGTAATTATAAGGATGGTTTTGATGTCTTAGAGTATTTCATTTCTACACATGGTGCAAGAAAAGGTGTTTCTGATACAGCTTTAAGAACATCGAGCGCTGGATATTTAACTAGAAGATTGGTTGATGTTACCCAAGAAGTAATCGTTCGTGAAGAAGATTGCGGTGATAAAGAAGGAATTTTGATTACAAAAGAGGATTCAGAAGAAATGGGTGAGACATTAGCGAAGCGAGTTTTTGGCCGTGTTTCTTTGGATAAAGTTGTTGATCCTCAAACAAAAAAAACAATTATTAAGCCAGGTGAATACATCACTGCTGAAAAAGCAAAAATTTTAGAAAAATTAGATATTAAAGCAATTAGAGTGAGGTCAGTACTTACTTGTAAAACAAAAAGAGGTGTTTGCGCAAAATGTTATGGCTATGATTTAGGTTATCTAAAACCAGTTCAAGTTGGTGCTTCAGTTGGAATTGTTGCCGCTCAGGCAATTGGAGAACCAGGAACACAGCTTACATTAAGGACGTTTCATGCTGGTGGGGTTGCTGGAAAGGACATTACTCAAGGTTTACCGCGAGTTGAGGAATTATTCGAAGTTCGACCACCCAAATATTCGGCATTAATCGCTCACCATGATGGAAGAATAAAAATTATTGAGAAGGGCCAGCAAAGAAAAATAATTCTTAAATATCGAAATGTTAAGGAGGATAAATATCTAGTTCCTAAAGATGAAGATTGGCAAATACTAGTAAAAGACGGAAAACATATTGATAAATCATCTATTTTAGCGAAAAAGGATAAGCAGAAGATTAAAGCCAAACATTCAGGGATTGTTAAAATTGATAAAGATATTATTAGAGTGAGTTATGAGCAAGAGGATATTGATGAATATGATGTTACCCAACATGTCCTTTGGGTAAAAGATGGACAAAAAGTAAAAGCTGGCGATCAATTAACTGACGGAAGTTTAGATTTACGTGAACTTTATAAATATCGTGGGAGAAGAGAGGTTGAAAAATATATATTAAAAGAAATTCAGTATATTTACTCTTCACAAGGACAAAAGCTAAATGATAAACATATCGAAATTGTTATTCGTCAAATGTTTTCGAGGTTTTTGGTGATTGATGGTGGAGAAACAGAATTACTTCCTGGCTCAATTGTTCCCGAAGCTTATTTTCAAGAGGTAAATGAACAAGCGAAAAAAGAGAATAAAAAACCAGCAAAAGGTGAAAGAGTTTTATTAGGTATTACAAAAGCTTCTTTGGCAACAGATAGTTTTCTTGCTGCTGCTTCATTTCAAGAAACATCAAGGGTTTTGGTCGAAGCATCGATTACTGGTCAACTTGATCGTCTTTATAGTTTAAAAGAAAATGTTATTGTTGGTCGTTTAATACCGGCCGGAACAGGTTTTAAAAAATAATTTGATAAAGAATGAAAAAAAGGAAAAAGGAAAAAGATTTAATTGAAATAAAAAGCAATCGATTGATTGCCGGAAGTATCCTTATATCTTTGGCAATCATTTTATTTTTAGGGTTAATTCATGCTGCTGGACCAGTAGGATACTATTTAGCTCATTTTCTACAGATTATTTTTGGTTGGTCTAGTTGGGCTATTTTTATAGTTTTATTAGTTTTTGGATTTTATCTTTTGAAATTAACACCAGAAAAAAAACTTTCAAAAAGAAAGATTTATGCAGCGATAGTTTTGGTTCTTATTTTAGCAACACTGTTTCATATTTTTTTTCTCAATGATAAAAATTCTCTAAAGAAAAATTATGGCGGAGGTTATGTTGGTTATGCATTTGCCTGGATTTTTAATCAGCTCTTTGGCGTTTGGACTTCTGTATTTTTATTACTTATTGCTTTCTTTGTCCTTTTGACAATCTTAGTAATAAAAACAAAAAAAACAAAAAAAATATCTCCGGAAGAAAAAATAAGTTTCTTACAAACATTAAAAGAAAAAGTTGCTAAAAAAAATAAATTAATTAGAAAATCAGAGCAAGGTATTAAAAAAATTCCTCAAGAAGTAAAGAAATTATAGAAATAAATCAGGTTTCGCCTGACAAAAAATTACCAATTTTATCTTCAAAAATTAAAAATAAGAAACAAAAATTTAATTTACCTCTTGATTTACTCGAGTTAGGTTCAGTAGCTCCGGACAGCGGAAACATTAAAGCAAATAAATTAATAATTCAAAGGACATTAAAAAATTTTGGTATTGATGTTGAAATGGGAGAGGTAAAGGTTGGACCAACTGTTACCCAATACACTCTTAAACCAGCTGATGGAGTAAAACTGTCTCAAATTACCAGTTTACATAACGATCTTGCTTTAGCTTTGGCTGCTCATCCAATTAGAATAGAGGCACCAATCCCGGGACGATCGTTAGTAGGTGTTGAAGTGCCAAATCAAAAAATAGCAGTTGTAAGATTAAGAGAGATTTTAGAGAGTCAGGAATTTAAAAGGAGAAAAAGTAATTTAACAATTGGTTTAGGAAAAGATGTTGCTGGGAATATTTGGTTGGCTGATTTAGGGAAAATGCCTCATTTACTTGTTGCTGGAGCAACTGGTTCAGGTAAAACAGTAATGCTTAATTCAATTATTATCGCTTTACTTTACCAAAATTCGCCTGACGATTTGCGTTTCATTTTAGTTGACCCAAAGCGGGTCGAACTTACTCTTTATAATGATCTTCCTCATCTTCTAACACCGGTTATTACCAATGTAAATGAAACAGTTAATGCCTTAAAATGGTCAATCAGAGAAATGGAAAGAAGATTTGATTTAATGGCTAAATACAAAAAAAGAAATATTGATAGTTTTAATCGTGACACAGAAGAAAAATTACCTTATATTGCAATAATTATTGATGAGTTGGCTGATTTAATGGTTGCCGCACCAAGAGAAATTGAATCTTGTATTGTTCGTTTAGCGCAGATGGCTCGTGCTACAGGAATTCATTTAGTTATGGCTACTCAACGACCATCCGTTGATATTATTACTGGTTTAATTAAGGCAAATATTACTTCGAGAATTGCTTTTGCTGTTGCTTCAATGATTGATTCACGGACGATTTTAGATTTTTCTGGAGCGGAAAAATTACTTGGTCGAGGAGATATGCTTTTTATTTCGCCAAATATATCTAAACCAAAAAGACTTCAAGCACCTTATGTTTCTGACCAAGAGATAAAACGGATTGTTGAATATTTAAGAAATATTGCGAAGCCAAAATTTGAAGAGGAAGTTACTAAAGCATATTTTGACAATGATAAAGAGGAATTTAATTTGAAAGAAGATGAATTATTACCAGAAGCAAGAAAAATTGTAATTCAAGCTAGAAAAGCGTCAGCTTCATTTTTACAAAGAAGAATGCGAATTGGTTACGCCCGAGCAGCACGTTTGCTTGATTTATTAGAAGAGGAAGGAACAATTGGACCAGCAAATGGAGCAAAGCCAAGAGCGGTTTTAAAAGATGCTGATGAGGTTATTGACAAAAAAGATTAATAAATTATAATAATTACAATAGAATTAATTATGGCCCAAAATCAAAAAGATAAAACTTTAACCGATCGTCAAAAGGCAGCTCAAATGGCAATTGAACAAATTAGATCTCGTTTTGGCGAAGGTTCAATAATGAAATTAGGTGAAACCAAAAAATTAGATGTTGAGGCTATATCAACCGGCTGTCTTTCTTTAGATTTAGCATTAGGCGTTGGTGGTGTACCTCGCGGAAGAATTATTGAAATTTATGGGCCAGAGATGAGTGGAAAAACAACCTTAGCCTTGACAATTATTGCTCAGGTTCAAAAAAAAGGTGGTGTGGCCGCTTTTGTTGACGCAGAACATGCTCTTGACCCTGAATATGCTAAAAAAATAGGTGTAAAAATTAATGATTTATTAATTTCTCAACCGGATACCGGTGAACAAGCTTTAGAGATTGTTGAAACATTAGTTCGTTCAAATGGTGTTGATGTTATTGTTGTTGATTCAGTTGCTGCCTTAACTCCGAAGGCGGAAATTGAAGGAGAAATGGGTGATCAACATGTTGCTTTACAAGCAAGATTAATGAGTCAAGCTTTGCGTAAATTGACTGGCATTGTTAGTAAAACAAAAACATCAGTTATTTTTATTAACCAAACGCGCTATAAAATTGGTATTGCTTTTGGTAATCCAATGACAACTCCTGGTGGAACAGCTTTAAAATTTTATGCTTCGGTAAGAATCGAAATAAAAAGAGCTCAACAAATTAAAAAAGGAAATGAAACAATTGGCAATCGAGTAAAAGTAAAGATAGTGAAAAATAAAGTTGCCCCACCATTTAAAACTTGCGAATTCGATATAATGTATAATGAAGGAATATCTTGGGAAGGTGATTTAATTGATCTCGGAATAAAATATAATGTTATCAAAAAAGCAGGAAACACTTTTAGTTACAACAACGTAAAGATGGGAGTTGGTCGTGAGGCGGCAAAAAAATTTTTGAAAGAAAATATTAAAATAGCTAAAGAAATTAAAAAAGAAATTTTACAAAAATATAATGTTTAAAAAGGAGGTGATGAAGTTTGAAAATATCTGACCATGTTTATTTTTATCGCGGTTCCCAAGGAAGATTTAAATCTTCAGCAAGTAATACTTATCTGATTTGTGGAGATAGATATTGTATTTTAATTGACCCTGGTGCAAAAGCTGGTAAACATTTGCAGAGAACTTTAAGAAACATTGTTAAAGATGGTGTTGATTTGGGAAGAATCAGAGAGATTTGGTTAACTCATGCTCATCCGGATCATGCTGAGGGAATAAATTATGTTTTAGAACGAATAAAAAAAACTTTAAAAAAATCTGTGGAAATTAAAATTTGTTGTCACCCACGAGCAAAATCAATTTTGGAAAGTAAAGATCCGATGGCGGCAATGCTGAGCAGAGAATTAAAAATTGCTGGCTATTGGTACCGAGAAATAGTTCCGGTTTTTGAATTTCACCTAGCTATTTGGTTAAGTGATTTAATTTTTGGCCGATGGAAAAAAGCAAGAATTAATCATTGTTTTCAGAATAAAGAAATTATTGATCTTGGTATTTCAGTCCGGGTGATTTATCTTCCGGGACATACACCCGAAAGTACAGCTTTTTGGGTTGAGAAAGAGAGGTTATTAATTATAGGAGATTTAATTGATCCAAGAAAAAAACAGCCGATTTTTGTTTTTAACACCCCCTCTTCTGATTTAGATGCGGCGATAAGGTCGGTAAAAAAAATTATTAAAATTGAACCAGAGATTTTAGCTTTTGGTCACGGGCCAATAATTAGAGGAAAAGAAAAAATTAGAAAATTGTTAGAAAAATATTTGACCCATGCATCTGATTACAAAGAAAAAGCAAGAAAATATATCATTAAAAATCCAGATTTTACTTTACTTGAACTTGGTAAAGCAATTGAACCTGAAGGATTATCACATACAGCGACTTCGACATTAGGTTTTGTTGTTTTAAAGGCTTTAAAAAAGAAAATTTAAAACGCCCTATTTTTCAGTAATGAAATAGGGCGTTATTTTTTTTATAGAGAAACAACTAAATCTTCTATTTTTGGCTTAATTATTTTTGTAATTTGTGCAACTATTTCTTTAACACCATATTTTCTTTCAATTTCCTGCTGTTTTTCTAGTCTTTCGTTTAAATTGGATATTTTTGCTAACTTTTCTTTTTGTTCAGCGATCATTTCTTCGATTTGGAACAAATTTGTTTGGAAGCAAAAATAATGAAATGTTTCCTCAATAACTACCTTTAAAAATATCTCAATTATTCTTTCTTTTGTTTTTGGATAATTTTCAAAAAAGCGACTAATCATTAAGTCATAATAACTGACAATCATTTCATTCGCGGAACCATAAACAATTAATCCAGAATTTAATTCTTTAATTAACTGATTTAATTTTGCTGTTTCAATTATAAGGGCGGCAAATGGCATTTTTTTATAAACTTTTTCTTTATCACAGAAAAAGTCTGGTTCTTTAGATTCAAGTATTGCCAATTTAACCATAAGAGATTCGTGAGGATAAGAGGAAATAATAAATAGTGGTGGATTACACTCCTTTTTTGTTTCCATTTTTAATACTTCAATTGTTTCCTTTTCTATATTTTGAATTGTCAAGATTATTTTATCAAGAATTGTATTTTCTTCAATTTTTTTACTTTTAGCAATTTCTTCTAGCCATTTTTTGAACCTTTCTGACATCCAACCAATTAAAAGTTTCTTTTGAATATCCAATTTTCCTCCTTTTTAAACCCGCTCTAATTATAGAAATTTTTTAAAATTTGTCAATAAATTTGTCCGAGCAGTAACTCGCGCGAATTTATGTGGACGAAGAAAAAATCAAAAATCAAAAATCACAATGTCTGCCTGCCGGTAGGCAGGCGGACAAACAAAATTTCTAATTAACCTAATTTCTAATGTCTAATTAGTACCTTTCGAATTTTAGCCATACTCTAGCCATATTCTTACAATTTACCATTCTGTCTTTTGTTGGGAGCCGAGATTCAGACAAGTAAATTAATACTAAAATTATTCTTCAATAGTTACTATTGGCTCTGGTTGGATATATTTTTGGATGGTAAATAAATTAATAAATGCCCTTTCGTGAATCTGGTAAACGCCACCATTATTTCCACTAATTTTTACTTCACCAAAATCATTAAGATTACTATCAGTAAAAATCTTGTCAATTATTATTTTCCCATCTTTATCTTTAATAATAATTTCATTTTCATTTTCAAAACATTTAATTTCTAATGTTTTGTAATAAGTTCTACCCCATTTATTTAACAACAACTCTTTTTGACCATTAATTACTTTAAAAACTTGTACCGCGTTAGAAATTGAAGAGCTACTTCCCCGCAAATTTACTAACCAATAGTTATTTTCATCTTTGTAACGATATTTAAAATATAAATTGTTACCAGATGGCAGGCCTAAATCAAAATGGAAGAAGAAATTTTTTAAAGAAAGATTTTTTGGGTTAAGATAACTATTGTAATAAGTTCCTTCATACATATTTCCATTAAAAACTAATCGCGGCATACCTGTTACCCATTGAACAGCATTATTTTCATAATTTGCTCTAGTGTCCTTTTCAAAATCATCATACCAGTCAAAAACATCTTCGCCTTGGTTAATGTAAGTTGCCGAAGGATTGTCATAATAGAGATAAATCTCTTTTTCTGAATTTGAGAGAAGATTAGAAAGTTTTAACCAAAAGATTGCTGACTGATTTTCTTGGTAAGATTGGCGATAAAAAGGAATTTCTTGACCGTCAATTTCTGTAAAACGCAAATCACCAAAATCCGATTGCATTCCTTTTTTGTAAGGAATTTCAATTTTAACTTGATAATCATTTAAATCTTCATTAG
>JAGGZP010000028.1 GCA_021161965.1 bacterium | reverse complement strand
GCCCAGAATTTGGTGAATTTTTTTCGGACGAGAATTAAAGTGAAAACAAAAGCGATTATCGCGACTGCAATATAAGAAGAAACCAATAGTTTAATTCCTAGGCTTTGCCATAAGATAAATCCAGCGATTAAAAATAAACAGAGGGAGTAAATAATTTTTGAGAGAGCTTCATACTGCATTTTTTCAAACGCCCGGAAAATTGACTGGAAAAATTGAGTAAAGCTTTGAATGATAACCCAAATTCCTGCTAAATAAACAAGGCTTTTTACTTCGGGGGTTTTGCCTAAGAATTGGATAACTGTAACAATTAAAACAAATGTTATTATTCCTAAAATTAATTTGATTACAGCAATATTATCTATGTATTTTCTTGCCAGAGATTTATCTCGAGCAACTTCTCTAATTGTTAAAGTGCTTAAGCCAAAGTCGGCAATGACAGCAAATAAAGAGACAAAGGCAAAAGCAAAAGAAAATTTTCCATAACCGGCTGCTCCCAAATAGCGAGCAATCAGGATGGTTAGAAAAAACATCAAACCTTTAGAAATTCCTTCGGCAAACATCAACCAAAAAGTATTTTTAAAAATTGTTTGTTTGACAGATTTATTTTCTAATAAAAGCGATTTAAGATTCATAGTATTTTTATTCTACCCTACTTTTTTATTATTGTAAAATTTGTGGTATAATAAATATAGAAATGATAAAAAATTTAATATTTAATTTTTGATTATGGAAAATAGAAAAAAGAAAATTATTAAAAAACAAAAGAACAATGGCCAAACAAAAATCAAAGCGATTAGAATTGTTTTGATTTTTATTTTTGTTTTTATTTTTGGTTGTCTAATTTATCGTAATTTTGCTCCCAAAGCAATAGTGAAATACAATTTTAATTTAAAAGATAATTCCGAGATGATTATTCCCTTAAGCCCGATTGAGGAAACAAATTTTTTGGTTAAAGATGGGCTAAGCTATTTACAATTGCCAGAATTAGTAATGAAAACAGATAGAGTAAGATTTGGGGTAAAACTACCTAATATTAGACCTAAAAAAGCAGCAGTTAAAATTAGATTTAAAAGTGATAATCCTGAATTTAAAATGGCGATGCGAGAAGATCCAAAATTTAATTGGCAATATCGATTGTTGGATAATAAAATTTTAAATAATTTAGATTGGGAAAAAATACAAGAGGGTAATTTGCTTTTTTGGCAGAAATATAAAAATTACGACAGCATTCAGGAGTTAATTGATCGGCCGTCAAGAGACCAGGTTATTGCCCAGTATTTTTATGAAATCAATAAGAATTTTAGAATAAAGGATTATATGCCGAAAGACGAGGAAACAACCATTGATTGCGGGTTGAGGGGTAGTCATAGTTTTTATACTTATATCAAAGATGAGCCGATAAATTTTACTTTTGAAAAGCAAGATATGAATATGTATGAAGGCGCAGACGAAGGTAAAATAGAAATTTATAATAATGAAAATCAGCTGGTTTACCAAATGCAGATAAATGATGATGGAATTACTGATGACAGTAAGAACAAAAAAGAACCCCAGACATTTGTAATTAATTTGCCGGATATGGAAGAAGGGGTCTATCGAATTGACTTAATTAATTTGAGCCAAGGGAATGATTATTTAATCAACAAAATTGTTACCAAGCAGCATTTATTGGTTTTTGGCCAAAAAGTTTTTTGTGCTAAGCCGGAGCCGTTTAATGTTTATACAGGGCAAGGTGTGGCCGAGGCAAGCACTTTGCATAGCAGCGCTTTTCAAGATGTTGAAATAAACGATTCTGATAAAATATCTGTGGATGAAAGAAATAAGAAATTTAGAATTGACTTAAATAAAGAAATAAATAAAATTTATTCTCCTAAGGGAGATTTAATTATCCGGGGCGATGGCTATTTTTCCTTTTTCCCTGATTCTTATTTTAATCCAAGACCGTATAATACTGTCGAATTTAGCAATGATGTTGATTTAGATAATATCGATTATATTATTGCTAATTATGAGTATCCTAGAGAAGTTAATAATTGGCTAGAGCAAGAAGTTAGTTTTGACTTAACCAAAACACAAATTATTGACAATACTTTAAATTTTGTTTTAGAAGCGCCGGGATTAAAGGCGAGCAATAATGAAATCATCATTGGCGATTTAGAAATAGATTTAGAAAAATAAATTATTGTTGTTAGCCGATGGCGGTGTTACAACTGTTAGCTGGTAATAGATTTGATAAGTTTCTTTAAACTTTGTAACATATGTAGTATATGGAAAGATATAATTTAGCAGTTTTGACGAAAAAAATTTACGATTCTGGTTTTTTTCTTTTTACCCTAAAAACATTAAGAGATATATTAGAAATAAAAAAAGAAGGAACATTGTTTAATATAATAAAAAAATTGATAGAAGCAAAAATACTGATTAAACTGGAAAGAGATAAATATCTATTAAAAGACGCCAAAGTTAATGATTTTACTTTGGCTAATTTTATTTACCAGCCCTCATATGTTTCTTTTGAAAGCGCTTTGAATTTTTACGGGATTCTTTCGCAATTTCCTTATGAAATTTCCAGCGCCACAGCAAAAAAAACCATTGAAAAAAACATTCAAGACAAAGCGTTTGTCTATACTCACATTAAAAAAGATTTATTTTGGGGTTATGAGAAAAGGGAAGATTATATTATTGCTTTGCCGGAAAAAGCGTTGTTAGATCAGTTATATATTACTGCTAAGGGTTATAAAAAAATAAATTTAGATGAATATGAT
>JAGGZP010000026.1 GCA_021161965.1 bacterium | reverse complement strand
GTCTAAACCATTTATATAGTAGTTTTTAGTATTAAAATAAAAAAGTTGGGGAAAAATATCCCAATCACTTTGAAAAACAATTTCTCCCTTTTTTGAATTTTCTTTAAGCCAATGTGAGGCATTCTGGAAAAGATTATAGGGGTTCGATTTTGTGTAAGTTTGATGTAGGCCAATTAATCCATACTTTGAATAGTAAAATAAGAAAAAGATAAAAAGAAACAAAAAAGCGATGCTGACTAAATAGTAAAAAATATTATTTCTACTTTTAAACAAAGTTATAATTTGTTTTTTTATTTCTTGCCAGTCAAGCCCTTTAAAAATATCACTAATAATTAAGGCGGAGAAAAAAATGGCTATTGGTGTGAAATATTCAATATTTCTTCTTGCTTTTAAAGTATAAAAAAGAAAAAAGAGGGAAAAAATAGCCAAAAACCACCTTTTTGTATCTTGTTCTTTGTATTTAAAAATAAACCAGGCAAGGGAAAAAATATAAGGAATCAAAATTGGTAAAGTAGAAAGATAGAATTTTCCCGGACTATAAGGATACCATTCAGCACCAACACCGATTTTTGAATGATAATTTAAAATGGCAATTTTTATTGTCTGGAACCAATAAAACGAAAAAGTTTTTGGAAAATAAGGATTAATAATTAATCCGAGCACCAAGCCAAATGCACAGGAAAGGAGAATAAAAATATTTTCTTTAGAAAAGAAATATTTTAAAAATTTTTTAAAGGAATTATTATTAACAGCTTTTTGAATTGCATCAGCCAGACAGAAGATAATCACTGCCAAAAATATTAATGGCCAAGCACCATAAATCCAAACATAAAAAAATGACAATATGCTAAGAGCAAGATATTTTCTTTTCAGGATAAAATAAATTCCTAAAATTAAAATACTAACTGATACGACCGGTGCACGGATTAGAGATATTCTAGCAAGAAATGACCAAACTAGAAAAGGAACTAAACTCCAAAGGAAAGGCTTTTTTACCTCCAATTTTCTTAGAAACCAATAGATTAGAAGAAAAGCAATTGCGGCAAAAAACGCTGTCGCTAGCTTTCCTTTGATTAATGGATCAATTTCAGTGGAAAGAGAATCAAGATTTTTTGGTGTGGGAATTGATAAAAATGGTATTAAAAGTAGATGATAGCCAAAATGGTGGTCAACAAATAAATCATGATAAGTTGTAAAGTATGTCCAAGGAAAATTTTGGATTAATCCTTGTTTTTTTATCATTAAGGATATTTTTGTATGATAAAAACTATCTGGACCATAGATTGTTGGCGGAATCAAAATATATAAAAATACTAAAAAAGCAATTGAAAAAATTGCTAAGTAGGCAAAAGATTTTTTTTTAAAAAATGAAATTAAGATATTTCTTTTTTGAACCATTTTATTTTCTTAACCGGTGTTGGGTTAACATTATTTAACATTGCTAAATAGAAACTAACCCAGTCGCCAAGCAAAATAAATGACATTGTTTTTAAAAATTGATTATTCCCCAATGGGGAAATTGATTCCCAACGAATATCTTCTTTGTTAAGATGTTTCTCGAATGTCTGTAGTGGTTTTTTATATTCTGGTGGATTTTGTGGGTCTTCAAGGATTAAAATAAAAAACTCATCCTTTAACCGTTTAGGTAGACAGCCCTCAATTGTATTATGGTAAATTTCCGGTATTTCTCCCCAAAAAGAAAAGTTTTTTCCATTTTCGTTCATTTGTGTTTTCCATCTTCGGGCAACGGGCGAGTATTGTGGTGTACTTATAATTAAGGGGATGTGTTCGAAAAAATAATAGGCAATATATTTTGCTAAATTTTTCTCTGTTTCGATATCCGGTAAAAATTGTTTTCCGTAACTTTTAAGCGCCTCTAAAGATTTTTCTATTTCAAAATCATCCAGTTTAATAAAGCCAATTTTCTCTAAAAAGACAAGAATTGGTATTGATAAATAGCCTATTGCAGCTCGCGGTTGACATTTAAAATCAAAGATAAAACCAGCTTCTTTTTTTAAATTCTGATTGGAACTAATAACAAAAACTTTCGCATTTTTTTCTTCTGCTTCTTTTAAACAGTTTAATGTTTCTTTTGTTTTTCCAGAATAACTGACAACAATAACTAAACTTTTTTCATTAACAAAATTTGGTAAATGCCAATCGCGAATATTGACAATTGGAATTTTCAATTGTTTATTTGTTAGAACACGAACTATATCTCCGCCGATTGCTGAGCCGCCCATTCCAGCAATAATGATATTTTTTATTTCTTTCCAATTTTCTGGAATTTTAATTTTTTTCGCTTCTTGATAAGCAACTAGACATTGTTTTGGTAAATCAGCAATAAAATCAGCCATTTTATCCTTGTCTAAATTTTTAATTTGATTAACGTCATTAAGTGTTGTCATATTTTTATTTAAAATTTATATATTATCAATATAATCCATCTGTTTGTTTTGGCAAGAGGTTAAAAGATTTATTTGTTATGAGAGCAAAGATATTTTTTAAGGAATAGAGAATAGTGGGAAAAAAGTTTTATAGGGTTGACAAATTTTTGAAAAATGTTATTCTTCGCTCAAGAAAGGAGGTGACAGAAAATGAACCAAAAAATAACAGACGCTATTGAAATATCAAGCAAAGAGGTAAACTATCGAGCATTGAACATAGGTTTTAGGGTAATTATATTATTATTATCGAAAGGAAACGCTATAATTAGTAATGCCGCAATAGAAAAAAGGCTTAATCGGTTATCGAAAGAAGTTGACAAATTAACAAAAGATTTTGAGAACGAAATGAGGAGAATAAAAAATGAAGTAGAGAGGATAGAACAAAAAAGAAAATTAAGCAATGCTGAGATAAAAAAGTATACAGCCCGCATTGTCATTATATTTAAAAACGCTGAGTATAAGGCGGACAAATTAGAAAAAGAATTGGCGCAGATTGAGGCATCTATCTAAGATTTTACAAAATAATAAAAGGGGTCTTTTAAGACCCCCTTTTATTTTACTAAAGGAAGATTATTTTATTTACAGGAACCACTAACATTTCCATTATTTACTGATAGTTTTTCTTGACACTCTTCCGGCTGGGTTATGAATCCGGAACAAATTGCTTTTTTATAAGCCTCAGATGTTCTTTCTCCTTGATATCTTACTCCATTAATTATTAATGTCGGTGAGGCACTAACTTTATATTGTTGACTTAAATTGTATTCTTCTTCCAGAAGTTCTTTTGCTTCATTTTTTTGACAATTTTTTATTTTAGCAACATCAAGACCAATTTTTCTCGCAATTTTTTCCCATTTTTTATCAACATTACTCGCATTTGTTTCTTTATTAATCGCTTCGACAAAATCCCATAGTTTTTCTTTTTGGTATTTTGCCACACATAATTCTCGAATATCTTGGTGCAACTCTTGTTCACCGTGAAGTGAATCAAATTCCCCGTTTGCATTCTTTGAAACAATATAGTGAAGCTGAATATCTGCCTTTTTATTAAGTAATTTGACTACTGGAGCCATTGCGTCTTCTGCTTGATTCCCGTAAGGACAAAAAGCCATCACAAATAGTTCTGCTTTGGCAATTTCTTGCGGTTTAATTTTATTTTCTGATTTTTGACTTATTTCTTTTTTTTCAATCTCAAGACCTTGAGGAAAAAGAAGTTTGCCGTTTTTTGTTACATAAGAAGTAAAACTTTGTCTGCCGATAGTCAATTTTATTTTATAGAGGTCAGAGTTTTTGTCATAAGAGATTTTATCCAAAATAGCCGTACTTCTTCCACGAAGAATATTTTCATTAATATAGTTAATTGCTATCTTCCCGGCTTTATCTACAGAAATTTTTTGTTTAGTTACAACAAGGCGAAGATTATTTAGGATCCCAAACCAACCGATAATAATAAAAAAAATCAAAATAATTACCAAAATAATAATTGTCAGATTTTTTCTGTTAATTTTTTTATTTTTTTTCTCGGCCTTTATTTCTTTTTTCGTTTCTTCTTTGAGATTTTCCATATTTTTTTATAAATAAATTATTTATTTTAATCAAATAATCTATTTTTCCCAACAATTATTTTTAAAGCTTGTGGAAATACTTTTGCTTCGGCCGGAGTTTTGATTATTCTTTCTTGGTCAACAATTATTTCTGTTTCTTCTTTTTCTTGGGAAAAAATTTCTATTTTCTTAGCATAAAAGATACTATTTTTTTCTTTGATTTTTCGGAAAAATGGAAATAATTTTTTAGTTTTTCCTAGTAAAATTTCTAAATAACTGTCGTTTGGCAGACCAACATTAGCATTTTTTATCTCTTGAGAAAATTTTAGAAAGTCAAGATTTATAATTTTTATTTTAACCGGAATTTGGGGAATAATTTGATAGGAGTTATCACAGTTAATTTTTACATTCCCGTCATTAATTTCAACAGAAGAGAAAAAAAATAGATTATTTATTTTTCCGAGGTCAATTTTTTTAATTAATCTTGCTGAAAGCACATCACAAGCAAATTCATTTGGCGGTATTCCAAGTATTTCTGATTGCTCTGATGGTTCAATAGGAATAAATCCTAAAACTTTGTCCGAATTAGCCATTGCTGTTGCCGTTTCAAATAGTAATTTATCGCGACCAATAGCAACAATAGTGTTGATATCCTCATTTTTTAAATTTTCTTTAACTATTTGTGAAGCATTTTCAAGAATTGTTAGACGAACAATTTTTCCATTAATTCCTAAATCCGTCAATCGATTTTCAATTAGATCAAGAATCTTTTTATATTTTGGCTCAACTAAAATAGAATCATAAAGATACAAATACATACCAAAATTATTAAAAAATTTAGAGCGATAGCGAATAAATTTTTTGTATAATTTTGAGTATCCCGCACCAAATTTGCTACGAAAAATGCTTCTAATTAATTATTTATCACTAAATAATTTTAGCGTTGCAGCACTGTGCCCGAATAGGCTTGTCGCTTTAGCGGTGATGTGCTGCCTCCCTGTTAT
>JAGGZP010000054.1 GCA_021161965.1 bacterium | reverse complement strand
TTGTGAAATATTGACTATTAATCATTATTATAAAGGTAATTTACCAATTGAAGGATTTTATCCTTTAGAAGATAATCTTTCAAAAGATTTAAGAATAGTCAAAAAAAATTGGCAAGGTATAGTTAATAAAAAAAATGTAGAAAAGCTAAAATTATCAACAAAAAATTATAAAAGAATTTTTTTTATTGAGATTCACGCTTTCGAGATTGGTCAGCAAAATCTTGTTTTTCAATGGTTTATAAAAAACAATTGGTGTTTAAAAGAAAAAAAGACCTTTTTTGGCGGCCTTGATCCTTATACTCTTTATTTATTTGAGAAAATTTAGCTGGAAATTTCAATTAATTTCTGAAGAAAAAAATTGGCTAATACATAAGATAAAGAAATAATAGCCATACCAATTATCGCGCTAACTATCATATTCTTAGCGCCTTTTATTTTCTCTTCATCACCACCGGATGTCATCCATTTGAAACCGGCAATAATAATTAAGACAACCAAAATTAAACCTTGAAAACTTAAGACTATTTTTATTATCCGACCAATTATAATATCTAAAGAGGCGTCTCCGTAATTGGTAATTTCTTGAAATTTCGATAAACCCTCATTTAAATTTGGTTGAGCAAAAATAAATTTAGGCAACAAAAAAGTTATAATCCCAACAAAGAGAATTATAAAATAAACCTTAAAAAATTGCTTACCCTCCACTAACGGATTGTATTTTTTCAATAACAAAATGAGCAATGACATAAGATAAAAGAATAATCGCTAAACCGATAAAGGCATTAATCATCAAACTCTTCGCTTTTTTTATCTTATCTTCATTTCCTCCAGAAGTCATCCACATAAATCCGCCAGCAATTACTAAAAGAAGAGCAATTATTCCTAGCCAAGATAAAGCAATTTTAATTATTTTCCCAATAATTGTCGGTAAATCTGTTGTTGATCCTTTTAGACCTGTTTGTGTACCAACTTGTTCTAACTGTTTGAGCGTATCTGATTGATTCCCAACTTCGCTTTTTTGTGCTAAAACTGGTAAAAATAAACCAAAAAGCAAAACTGAAATTACCAATAGCAAGAAAATACCATAAAAATTTGGCCTTTCTTTTCCCGGATATTTCATATAAAAATTTTAAAATTAATTCACTCTATTGCGCTACTTCAGTAATTTTTGAGATAACAAATGAGGCAATTGCGTAAGCTAAAACAATAATAACTAAACCAACAATTCCTGAAAGCATTAATTTTTTTGCTTTACCAATTTTCTCTTCATTTCCGCCTGAAGTCATCCATTGAAATCCGCCAACAATAATAATAATTACTGCAACTAAACCAAGAAAACTTAAAGCAATCTTTACAACCCGACCAATAACATCAGGTAAAGGAGCATTCCCTAAATTTGTCTGAGCGAGGAAATTTTCTAATCCCTCATTCAAATTCGGACCTTGAGCAAAAACAAAAACTGGCAAAAGCAAAAAACTAACTAAAAGTACTGCACTTAAATACTTTTTCATAAAAATCCTCTTTACCAATTCCTCCGATTGGCTTTTTATTAGCGACCTTTACCAATTTTACTCAAAAAATTGAGTTGTAAAACGAAAATTTTTTGATTGTAAAATTGAGTACCCTACACCAAATAACTAATTTTCAATGATCAATGATCAATGATCAATTTTCAAAAGCGGTAATAAATTTTTTAGTTTTTTATTTGTGTTTTTAGTTTTTTATATTTTATTTTTTATTTTTCTTGATCCGCGTTGGGCGTATGGGTTATTTTACTCAAAAGATTGAGTTAAAATTAATTTAATTAGAAATTTTATTTAAAAATTTTTATACTTTATATAATAAACCAATTATAATTAAAGTCAAAAAATTTATCCACAATTACTTATTAAGTAATACCTCTAAGACAAAATTTATTATTGTATAACTAAAAAATACTAGAGCTAGACCAAAGATTGCCCAAACTAAAGTATTTTTTCCTTTCTCTATCTGTTCTTTTTTCCCTCCCGAAGTCATCCATAAGAGTCCACCATAAATTGTCATCACTAAGGCAACAACGCCGATTAAACCAAGTGCATACTTTATACCCCGAGCTGCAACTTCAGAAACATTATGTGTTCCTAAGGGATTAGGCACTTCTATTTCTTCGTCTGTTGTATCAGAACTATTTGTTGATTGTGCTTGCGAAAAATAAACTAATCCAAAAATTAATAAAAATATAAATAAAATTGTGACTATATTTTTCATAAAATTAACTATGAAAATTATTTGGTAAAAATGTCGATGAATTGCTTTCCGACTTCGGAATATATTCTTCTTTTGCTCCCATACCTTTCATCACTGCTGTAACAATAAGATAAGCAGAAACAATAAGAACAATTCCAATCAAAGCACCAATTACTATGTCTCTCCCTGTCTTAATTCTGTCCTGCGAGCCACCGGATGTTATCCACAGTATACCACCATAAATAAAAAGCACAAGAGCAACAATCCCCATATATTTTAAAATAATATTTGCCACGTTAACTGCCAAGCGAAGCATATCATTCAATTGACAATTACCATTGACTAAACAATCTTCAGAAATATTTTGCCAAAGTTGTCCTTTATCTTGAGCAAACACGGGAAGAGAAAAATAAAAAACGCTAAAAAATACCAGAGAAATAATTAATAATAATTTTTTGTAATTTTTTAAAATCATACAAAGATTAATATGTTTGACTAACTATCTGAACATAATAATTTATTGCCTCTTTAACTGTTCGTTTTCCCTCAACAACATCATCAATCATATCTTTAATTGCTTTTTCCGCTGCTGGCCAATCTTTTCCTCGATACCAGGATTTTGCAGTTAAAACTTCTTTAGCAAAGCTTCCTAAATCAAAATCCTCTAATTGCCATTTAATTAGTGCACGGTGGGCAGTTGGTCTTTTTGCTCTTTCCAAAAATGTCTTTGTATTCTGTGCTTGCGAAGCAAATAGAAGAAATGCCCAAGCTTCATTTGGATAGCGAGTTTTTTTCGCAACTGTTTCTACCCAATAATGAGCAAAATTCACCCCTTTTAAGGAACCGCCTATTTGTGGAACCGGAGCAATATCAAAATTTAATTTTGGAGCCAAAGATTTAATTTTTTGTAAATCGTAAGAATAGCCAAAATAGAAAGCCACTTTTCCCTGAATAAATGCATCTAATGCATCAGGCATATTTTTATTCCAGGAATAAATCTCTTTTGAAGAATCGGCAAAGTCAGTATAAAATCGCAATGCTTCCTCCCCAGGAAAATAAGAAGCGTCTTGCTTTGATGGTTGATTAAAAGCTGGCCGACCCGAATCATCGATAACTTGTGTACCATTTTGGAGCATTAAAAGGGCTAATATGTCGGCTGAATTTTTAATGTTATTTGCCGTTCCTAAACTAGTACCTGTTTGAATAAAGTTGCCTTGAGCATCGCGTAGGGTTAATCTCTCTACATCAGTAATGAATTCTTGCCAAGTTCTTGGAGGTTCAACAATTCCAGCCTGGTTAAGCATATCTCGGTTAAAATATAAAACCAATGTATCTAATGCCAAAGGTATACCAAAAATTTTGTTATCGCGATAAACATCATCAGCAACAACATCAACATAATTAGTTTTTAAATCTTTAAGAGTTAAGCCTTTTTTTGTCTCTAAAATTATTTTTGGTTCTTTTTTAATCTTCCCAACCAGAACCTGACGACCAATTGTCATTTTATCAGGCATTGGCAAAATAAACTTTTGATACTCCCCGACATCTGTATTTTGAATTGAAAATATATCTGGTCCTTTGTCTTGTGCCCATCCTTCAATTAATAAATTTCTATATTCTTCTGGCTTTATTTGACGATAAACAACATTAATGTGTTTGTAATGCTCATGAAAAGAAGAAATTATTTGTGAAACATCGTTTGGTCTTTCGGTTACACCCCACCAATATAAAGTAACCGGCTTAATTCTCTCTTTTAATTTCCTGGAGGTAAATTTACAACTAAATCCAGAAAAAATAAATAATAAAGACAGAAGGATTAAAACAAAAAACTTTTTAAAATAAATCTTTTTCATATTAAATAAATTATAACAAAGTAAAATTTATTGACAATGGTTTTTACCTAAATTTTCAATAATCAATTTTCAATTTTCAATGAATTTTCAATGATCAATAATCAATTTTCAATCAAGCACTAAGTTCCAGAAATAAATGTCCAATGCCCCTGCCTACCGGCAGGCAGGCAATTTCCAATTTCCAATCAAGCACCAAATCCTAATGTCCAAACTAATTTTTTTGTTTGAGATTTGAAAATTGGAATTTGTTTGGTCATTAGTCATTGGAAATTGGGATTTGATTAGACATTAGAAATTAGGTTAATTAGAAATTCTATTAGACTATCGTTATTGAGGCAACTTTATCACCTTTTATCTTTAGTCGCATTAGCCGAACGCCTTGTGTTGATCGGCCAAGAGAGGGGACGCTCTTTAAAGGAATACGAATAACTTGTCCTTTTTGAGAAATAATTAAAAGATCCCCTTTTAAATACTCTGGAAGAAAATCATAAATAATTTTTGCCCCAATTATTTTTCCATTTCTTTCAGTTATTTTTGCTGTTTTAATCCCCGTTCCGCCTCGATGTTGCAAACGATAATTATTTAAAGGTGTCATTTTTCCAAAACCATTTTCGGTGATAACCAATAAATTTGCTTTTTCCTTACTTTTTAGCACACCCATACCAACAATATAATCGTCTTTGTTTAATTTTATTCCGCGTACACCAGCAGCTATCCGCCCCATCGGTCGTAAATCCTTTTCTTTAAACCTAATTGCTTTACCTAGTGCAGTAACCAAAATTATTTCATCATTTCCCGAAGATTCTTCAACCCAATTTAATTGGTCATCGCTTTTTAATTTTATTGCTAGAAGACCAGAACGTCGAACATTAGAAAAATCATCAATTTTTGTCTTTTTAATTATCCCACTTTTTGTTACCATAATTAGAAATTCTGGCTTTTTTTGTGAAGAAATCACTAAAAGAGCAGATATTTTCTCATTTGACTCAATCTGAAGAAAATTTGCTAATGATTGCCCGCGAGATGTCCGCGAACTTTCAGGGATATCATAAGCTTTTAAAAGAAATACCCTCCCTTTTGTAGTAAAAAATAATAAATCAGCATGAGTGGTTGTTAAAGAAATCCTTTCAACAACATCCTCTTCTTTTGTCTCAAGACCAATTATACCCTTACCACCGCGAGTTTGTCTTTTAAAATTCTCTGGGGACAATCTTTTAATATAACCACTTTTAGTTAATAAAATTAATGTCGGCTCATCAGGAATCAAATCTTCTTGTTTAAACTCAGTTATGGGACGAGGAATAACTTTTGTTTTTCGAGAATCACCATATTTTTTTTCTAATTCATCAAGGTCTTTTTTAATAATATCGAGAATTTTTCTAGGATGCTCAAGAATATCCTTTAACAATTTTGCAAACTTAGTTTTTTCTTTTAATTCATCTTCAATCTTTATCCTTTCTAATCTCGCTAATTGTTGTAATTTCATTTCTAAAATGGCATTAACCTGTCTTTCGGAAAGTTTATATTTTTTTATTAGTTTAGTTTTTGCCTCTTTCTGATCTTTTGATTTTTTAATTAGATTAATTACTTCATTAATATGATCAAGAGCAATTTTTAGACCTTTTAAAATGTGTACTCTCTCTTTTGTTTTTGCTAAATCAAATTCTGTTTTTTTCCTAATAATAATTTGACGATGCTTTATATATTCTTCTAAAACCGATTTTAAATCAAGTAAACGTGGTTGAAGGCCATTTTCTGTTAGACAGACCAGATTTAAATGGAAAGTAGTTTGTAAATCAGTCAATTTAAAAAGTTGATTAAGAATCTTCTGTGGAAAACTATGCTTTTTCAACTCAATAACAATTCTTATCCCTTCTTTATCAGATTCATCACGAATATTTTTGATGTCACTTATTTTTTTCGTTTGAACCAAATTAGCAATCCTTTGAAGTAAATCTGACTTATTTACTTGATAAGGTATTTCGGTAATAACTATCTGAAATTGATTTAATTTTGTTTCAATAATTTCTGTTTTTGCTCGAACAACAATTGGCCCTTTACCAATCTGATAAGTTTGTTTAATTTGATCTGGGTCAAAAATCAATCCGCCGGTTGGAAAATCAGGACCTTTAATAAAATTCATCAAATCATCAATTGTTGCTTTTGGATGATCGATAAGATATCTTATTGCTTGACAAACTTCAGAAAGATTATGAGGAGGAATGCTTGTTGCCATTCCCACAGCAATCCCTAATGCACCATTTATTAATAAATTGGGTAATTTTGCTGGTAAAACGGTTGGTTCAGTTAATGTTGCATCATAGTTTGAGACAAATTTAACAACATCCTTTTCAATGTCTTCAAGCATAGTTTCACTAATTGGAGAAAGTCGACATTCGGTGTAGCGCATTGCTGCCGGTGGATCACCGTCAATTGACCCCCAATTTCCCTGCCCATCAATTAATGGATAACGCAAAGAAAAATCTTGAGACATTCGAGCCAAAGCATCGTAAACAGGAACATCTCCGTGGGGATGGAATTTACCAAGAACCTCTCCGACAACTGCTGCTGATTTTCTATATTTTGCCCCGGACTTTAACCCCATCTTCCACATTGCATAAAGAATTCTTCTTTGAACAGGTTTCAAACCGTCGCGAACATCGGGTAAGGCACGAGAAACAATAACGCTCATTGCATAATCTAAATAAGAGCTCTTAATTTCTTCTTCAATCGGCTGTTCTAATAATTTGTCGCTCTTTTGTTGATTATTATTTTTATCAATCATAAATTATTTCTCTATTTGTTCTAAAATTTTTTCTTTTAATTCTTTGATTTGTTCATTAGTTAAAAATTCTTTAGTCGATGTTACTGAAAAAGATTGTCTTTTTAATTGTTTTTTAAAATTTTCAAGGATACTATTAACTTTTGGAAAAACATTTTTAAAAGATTCAATAAGACTATCTTGTTTTTCAGAATACCTTATCGTTTTCGGTAAAAGGAAAAGCCAAACTAAAAAAATTATTAAAAAGACAATAATAACATAAATTAGTAATCTTCTCTCTTTAGTAACCATCTATTTTTTATTTAAAACAACAATGCTCATTTTTTGTTCTGTGATATCACTTTTTTTCAATCTTAATTTATTAACTGGCACAATTTTTTTAATTCCTACTTCTTGTAAAAAACTTTTTAGTGGATCCAGACGAATTTTTAAATCGGGAAGTTGATAACAACTAGGGATAATTATCGCCGGCTCTATTTCTTTAATGATTTTCATTGAATTTTTTGCAGAAAGAAACAATTTTCTATTACCAACAGGAATAATTAATAAATCAATATCATCTAATTTCTCAATCATCTCTAACTTCAGTAATTTATTAATTTCGCCCAAATAACCTATTTTAACTTGCTCAATTTCAATTAAATATATCGTTTTATCTTCTTCCACAGAAAAACCATAAACAAAAACGTTTTTTGTTTCGTATTCTCCTGGACCATCTATTAAAAATATACCCTCATCAAAAATTTTTTTTCTTTTTTCTTTTTTCGAAAAAATAATTATATCCGATTTCAGATTTGGTCCACGTAAACCGACATTTTTTGCGCTATAAGGGTCAAGTAATACACTTATATTTTTGCTTTCTATTTTAAAACTCGATTGCCCATACCAAGTAATATACATATACCAAAATTATTAAAAAATTTAGAGCGTAAGCGAATAAATTTTTTGTATAATTTTGAGTATC
>JAGGZP010000040.1 GCA_021161965.1 bacterium | reverse complement strand
TTATAAGAGATTTCTGTAAAATTCTCAAATATTCTTTCTCTTTAATTAACTTCATAACTTTTTCCTTTTTTCTTATTATTATTATTATATCATGAAAGTGAAAAATATCAAGATTAAAATGAAACTAATCAGTCTTTATTTTCCAATTCCAAAATTTTCTTTGCACAATTAGGACAAATTATTCTTATATGTCCTATCATTTCAAGTGTTACATAATTTGCTTTTTCTGTAGCTTCTCTAAACTCTTTTTCTGTTAATTCCCACTTTTGAACATACATTTCTTTTAAAGGAAACCTTTTTCTTCTGCCAGACCAAAGGTAATGCTTTGGATGTTCACAAGAATAAATTTTAGGAGATTTTACTTCCTTCCCTGTTTCTTCACTTACCCATCTAATCTTTATATCTTTTATAGGAATTGGTTTACTGTATCTTCCTTTAGCTTTGCAGATATGAATAGTTATCATTTCAAATTTTATTTACATTTTTTATTTGATTTTCTCTTTTATAAATTTTAAAAGTTCTTGCACTTCTGCTATGCTAAGAATAATTAAAATATCATCAAGTTTCCCTTTTGTTTCTTCTTTAGAAGGAACAATTTGAGAATTAAATCCTCTTATTGTTATATGTCCCCAATTATTATAAGCAACCTGAAACTGTTTAAACTCTAAATGCGTTTCATTAATAATTGCTTTTTTATTTTCCTCTAAAGCTTCTCCTTTCCTCAAAATTACATGCACTTTTACCTCCTTTGTATTTTATTTACATTTTAAATTACACAAATTATTTTTTTCATCTATTAAAATTCCAATTTTATATTGTTTTCTGAATTTCAAATAATCTTCACAACTACAATTTTTTAAAATGTAAATTTTTTCTTCTTTTACTTTTATTCTTTTTAAAGATAAATAAGCATAAACAAGCATAAAAATTCCAAAAACAAATAAAGCTAAAGTTATTATTGCAAACCACTTTTTCATTTTCGCCTCCAGATTACAAAATTATCCAATTTATCTATACTAAGAATTACAAAAATAAGCACAACTACCCATGAAAAAGCACTGAATAAAAGAGCAAAAACCAAATCTCCTAAAGTTAATTTTCCTTCCATTATTCTTGCACCTATTAATAAAACAAAAGCAATTATTACTCCTAAGGCATAAATTAACCACAACATTTTCCTCTCCTACAATGTTAATTTATGCAATCCAATTCTTTTTCCTATTTGCAATAAAAATTTTCTTATTTCTTTTTCTTTTTCTTTTTTTCCAGAACGAATAATAATCTTAAGTCTTTTTCTTATAACAATTTTTGGTTTAATTTTTGATTTTAATTCTTTAATAAATGTTTTTTCTTCATCAGTTAAATATTCTATTAAAGGAGTAAAGTGGCTAAATTTTCTTTTTTTCCAGAATTCAATTGCTTTTTTTTGAGTTAAAATTTTGCTAAAATTCTTTCTTTTCCAGTATCCAAATAAAATTACAAAAAACTTTTTATTATATCTAAAAATAATGGCAGGAATTTTTGTTCCATCTTCTTTTTTGTATTTAATAGCAAAAGGTTCTTCTTTAAGCTTTTCCCAAATTAAAGGAAACTTCCAAATTTTTGACTTAAAACTAAAGTATTTCACTTTTTAAAGTTTTCAAAATTTTTTCGGCAATTTCTAAAAATTGTTTTAATAGCTTTTTATAATTTTTATCTGTTTCGCTCAAAACAATTTTTTCTTCTTGCAAATATATTAATTCCCAGGTATGATTTGTAGTATTATAAAACAAAGTAATTCTTTCTATTAAAGTAATTCTTTCTATTAAATCTCCCAATTCATTTTCGGATGGCTGATTCAAAATATTTAAACTGATTTCATATTTTGGTTTAAGCATTTTTACCTCCTAAAATGGAATATTATCTGAATTGCCTTTTATTATAGTTGGTTCTTTGTTTTCTTTACTTTCTTCTTTTTCTTCTTCTTTTAAAGCAAAAACTCCTCTTGCAAATTTTACTATTATACCTCTGTTAACAAGCCTATTTAAAATTCTATTTACGGAATCATAGCTAAGTTTGTAATATTCTGCTATTTCATTTGCTTTTGCTTTTTTATGAATTTGCAAGTATTCAAGACAATAATCGGCAATTTTTTTGTTTTGTCTTGTTTCATCTATTATTTCTGTTAATCTAAAATCGCACAAGTTTTCTTCAAAATGCACTTCAAATTTATAAGAATTTTTCTTTAATCCAAGATTGTCTTTGATTGATTTAAGCTTTAATTCAAAACCATCCAGAAATTCTCCTGTTTGTTCTAAATACCAAACTATTCTTGGATAAGTCATGTAAAGAATGGAACCTTTTGGCATAGGATTTTCTTCTTTTATATCTTGTTTTGAAGGATGCATGATTAATAAAGAAGCAATTCCTCTTGGTTCCAAAACATTTTTTATATAATCAAAAATGTATTCTGCTTGTTTTAATTCGCATTTTGTCATTAAAGCTGAGGTTATGCTATCAAAAATTATCAAATCAGGATTATAAATGCTAATTGCTTTTCTTATTTTTTTTCTTACCACTGATTTGTAAAAAGTATAAGGAAAAAAGATAAGCATAAAATCTTCTATTTCCTGACCTAAAAAGATTTTTTCATTTTGTTTATAATAGTTTTTGATTGATTCAATTTTTTCTGTGATTTCTTCTTTGCTTCCTTCAAAAGCAAGATATAAAACTTTACTTTTATAATGTTCATAATTATAGATTTTTTCTTCATTTTGAATTAAAGGAATTCCATTTTGAATTCTGTAAGCAAGCCAGATTGCAAACAAAGTTTTTCCTGTTCCCATAGGAGAACATAAAACAACAGGGCTTGAATCCAAAATAAAAGGTTCATATAAAAACTTTTTTCCTGTTTGTTTATTGATTTCAAGCATTTTTTCTTGATATTCTTCAAGAACTTCTTCTAAAAGAACAGAAAATTTAAAATCTTCTGATTTAATTCCCAATTTTTTTGCTATTATAGAATCATAATCTTCATTTTTTCCATAATAGATTGTTTTCTTTGAGCAATCAGAAAGATATTTTTTAACTTTTAATTTCTTTTTTTCTTCTTTTAATTCGATTTCCAAAAAAATTTCAAAGCTTGAGCTTAATGATCCAATTTTTGCATCAAAAAGTGAATAATCAGGTTCAATAAAAGGTTTATTTATTTTTTCTTTGCTACAAAAATTTTCAGGTAAAATTTCTATGTAATATCCATTACAAACTGCTCTTACCATTCAAAAGCTTCCTTCTCTTTCTTTTTAATTTCTTTTTTCAAAACCCATCTGATAAATGAAGAAACTTCCATTCCATATTCTTTTGCAACTCTTTCTATTTCTTCTTTTTCCTCTTTCTCCACATTGATACATAAAATTTTTTTTTCATTAAAAAATTTTGACCTTCCCATTTTTCCTCCTTCACCTCCTTCCTTTTTTAATAAAAATATTTTAATACATTTTACAAATTTTGTCAAGCTAAAAATTAATTTTTTTAAAATTTTATAAAACAAAAAAATGGACACTTTTCTGACACATTACGGACAATTTTTGGACAGCTTTCGGACACTTTTCGGACACTTCCTAATTCGGACATCTTTTCGACACATTACGGACAGTTTTCGGACAATTTTTGGACACTTTTCGGACAATTTTAATCTGGACACATTACCGACACTTTATAGACATTTTTCAGACATCTTTCGGACAACTTTCGGACAC
>JAGGZP010000003.1 GCA_021161965.1 bacterium | reverse complement strand
TTACAATAATTAAAGATGTTAATCCTGCTATATAAGAAAAAATATTCATTCTTTGTCTATCGCATGCGTTAAGAAAAACGGTTAGAATATTATTCAAATACATAAAAGGCAAACAAATACTTAAAATTTTTAAAACAACTGCTGAAGGTAGATAGGCGGATTTATAAATTACTAAAATTATCGGCTCAGCAAGAAAAAAAAGTATAATTGCTAAAGCGGAGCCAAAAGTAAATAAATAGATAATAGATTTTTGTAATAGAGGGGCTAATTTTTCTTTATCTTCGACAAAAAAACGACTAAAAACCGGATAAACAGAAATGGAAAGTGCGCTAGCGAATAAACCGACAAGACCAGCCGGAATACGTTCGGCAGCGCTATAATAACCAACAAACTTATCTCCAGCAAATTTGGAAAGCAAGAGAGTGTTTATTGTCATAAAAAGCTGAATAAGTATAGCAATAATGAAAAAGGAGGCAGAAATCTTAAGAATTCTTTTTGTGATTAAAAAATTAAAATCCGGATAAGGCCAAAAGTTGAATTTTTTTCTAACAAAAATTAGTGCATTTAAAAAATAAAAAATACTTCCAAAAATCAAAGGTAATACCATTAAAACCAATGGCGCTTTAAGATTAATCAACAAAATTCCACTAATTAAAATTATTGTTCTTTGAAATATTATTCCAATACTTTCATATTTTAAATTAAAATGTGCACGAAATGCTTGATACAATGTTGAAGAAAATGAATCTAAAATCATTACAATACCAACAAGATAAACTAGATGTTTCGTTGCTGAAGGATAATGTAGAAAGTTAATTAAAAGAAAGGCGGTAAAATAAATAAAAATACCGCCTAATACTTTAAATGAAATAGTCGCATTTATGTATTTTTTTGTCTTCTCATGCTGCCGAGAAATCTCTCTAGTCAAAACTGCTGAAGTGCCAAAATCCATTAGGGTTGAGAAAACAGCAATAAAATAAAGAGCAAAAGTATATTTTCCTAAATTTGATGGCCCAAGATAGCGAGATAAAAGTATAAAATAAAAAAGCGCTACCAATTTTTGAAAGATGTAGGCTTTTAACAAGTTAACTGTATTTTTAGTTACTGAAGCCATTTTAATTTTTATATGCCCCAAAGTTTATCGTTTCGACCATTGCGGAGCACGGCGAGCACGTTTTAACCCCGGCTTCTTTCTTTCTTTAATCCGTGCATCACGTGTAAGAAGTTTCGCTTTCTTTAATATTTTTCTTAAATCTAAATTTATTGAGGCCAATGCGCGTGCCAATCCTAATCTAATAGCTTCTGCCTGAGATTTTTTTCCTCCGCCTTTTACCTTAACAAAAATATCATACTTATTAAGTAAGTTGGTTAATCTTAGTGGTTCTTCTATTATCTTCTGCCATTCAATCCAGGGGAAATATTCTTCAAATTTCATTTTATTTATAATAATCTTCCCATTCTTTTTGGGGAGAATTTCAACTTGAGCAGTAGCTGTTTTTCTTTTACCAATAAAAAATTTTTTTTGAGCTTTAGATTTTTTCATAACTATTCAAATTTTACCTGCTTAATCATTTGTTTTCTTAACTTATTTTTTGGAAGCATGCCGAAAATGGCTCTTTTTAAAATCTCCGCCGGATTTTCTTTAAAAATTTCAATCATCTTTTTCTGCTTTAAATGTCCGGGGTAACCAGTATGGTGATAATATATTTTTTTCCATAACTTTTTTCCGGTAATTTTCATTTTATCGACATTTTCAACAATCACTAAATTTCCCTCTTTTTTATAAGGGAGATAAGATGGTTTATTTTTCTCTATTAAAATCACAGCTATTTCCGAGGCTAATCTACCTAATGCTTTGCCGGATGCATCTATTCTATAAATATTTTTTTTCTCTTTTTCCATATTTAGGCTAATTTAATTAAACTTAATTCGGCGCCATCGCCTTTTCGCCTTCCCAATTTTAAAATTCTAGTGTAACCACCTTTTCTTTCCTTATAACGGGGAGCAATTTCATTAAATAATTTGTTAACTGCCTTCTCATTCTGTAAAAATTTTAGAACATACCGACGATTCGTCAAATTTGTTTCTCTCGCACGGCTAATTAAATTCTCAATATAAGGTCGAAACGCTTTTGCCTTGGCATTCGTCGTTTTTATTTTTTCGGCAAAAATAAAATTTACCGCCAAACTACGTAATAAAGCATCTCTTGCCGATTTTTTTCTTGATAAAATTTTCTTCTTTTTTCGGTGACGCATATTACTTTCTCTTTTTCGTTTTTTTAACTTTTTTAGTTTTTTTTGTATTTTTTTTCTTGGTAGTTCGCGATATTTTTTTTGATGCCTTTTTAACAGGAATTAGTTTTTCGCTCTTCTTTTGGGTCATTTTTTTTAAAACATCAAATTGTTCAGACAAAAGATTAACTGCCTGGACAAAAGCTTCCCAAGGACTAATAACGCCATCAGTTTTAATCGAAAGAATAATTTTATTAAAATCTGTTCGTTTACCAACTCGAACATTTTCTATCTTTAAACCAACTTTTTGAACAGGAGAAAATACAGAATCAACAATAATTGTTCCTAAATCGAATTTTGAACGATCTTTCTGTTCCGAGGGAATATAACCATATCCTTTTTCAGCAATTGCCTCTAATTGTAAACTCGCCTTTTTGTCGGTTAAAGTAGCAATATGTAGATCTGGATTAACTATTTCAAAACTAGATGATTTTTCAAAATCTGATGCCTTTACTTCCCTTTCGCCACTAACTTTCAAACAAAGTTTAACCGGTTCGTTACTAAATATTTTAAGCCGCAGCAATTTCAAATTTAAAATTATCTCCAAGACGTCTTCTTTAATATAGGGCAATGTCGTAAATTCATGTTTGGCCCCTTTTATCTTTACCGCAGAAATAGCTGCTCCCTCCAAAGACGATAACAAAACCCTTCTTAAAGCATTGCCCCAAGTTAAACCATAACCTGGATAGCATGGTTCTATTATTATTGTGCCCTCATTTTCTTTTTCGTTTTTTACATATTCAAGGTTTTTTGGAAAAAAAATATCAATCATATTTTTATTTTATAAAAATTAAATAAATTTAAATTATCGGCTATAAAACGCAGTAACTAGGTCTATATCAAATTCTTTTGGTAAATCTTCTTTCTCTGGTTCTTTGATTATTTTCACTGTTAACTTTTTGTCATCAACGTGGATCCAAGATGGTATTTGTTTTTCTTTACTAATATTTTCCTTAATTTTTTTCTTCATTTCTTCTTTCTTGACTTCAATAATTTCACCAACTTTCACTTGATAAGAAGGAATATTTACTTTTTTCTTATTAACGAGAAAATGACTATGATTTATTGCCTGCCGAGATGCATTTCTTGATGTAAAAAATCCTGCACGATAAAGCACATTGTCTAATCTTTTTTCTAATTGCTTTAAAAATTCTTCGGCCACATTTTCTCTTTTTCTGCGAGCCTGTCTAAAATATTTTTTTAATTGAGCTTCAAGTACTCCATAAACTCTTTTTATCTTTTGCTTCTCTCTTAATTGTAGCCCATATTCTGAAAGTCGCGGATACCCCTTTGGTCCATGTAGTCCCGGAGGATATTTTCTTTTCGTTAAAGCACATTTCGATGTATAACAACGACGACCTTTTAAAAAAAGCTTTTCACCAACCCTCCGACAAATTTTACATTTTGCACTCAAATATTTTCCCATAATTTAAAATTAAACTCTACGCACTTTTGGCGGACGACAACCATTATGAGGAATAGGTGTTACATCTTTAATTGACAAGATATTTAAACCACTGTTAGCTAAGGCGCGAATAGCTGCTTCTCTCCCTGCGCCAACACCTTTTACATACACCTGAATATCTTTTAGTCCATACTTTATTGCTTTTTCTGCGGCATGCTTAGCAATTATTCCCGCAGCGTAAGGAGTTGCTTTCTTAGGACCATGAAATCCGACCATTCCGCCTGAAGCAGAAGCAAAAACATTTCCTTGTAAATCAGTGATACTAACAATCGTATTATTATAAGTAGCCTGAATATAAACTTTGCCGCGCGGAATATTTTTAGTTATTTTCTTGCTTTTTTTTGATTTAACTGCCATAAAATTCTAATTTTATACCTTTTTGGCTGGTGGCCTTCGTCCACTAGACATTGTCCGGCGAACATTTCCCCGAACCGTTCGCGAATTTGTTCTTGTTCTTTGGCCACGAACAGGAAGACGTTTAATGTGTCTAATGCCACGATAGCAGCCAATATCTTTTAGCCTTTTGATATGAGCATAAATTTCTCTTTTTAATTCTCCTTCAACACGATATTTCTTCTCAATAATTGTTTTAAGTGTATCAACCTCTTTTGCATTAAGATCTTTAACTCTCTTATTTGGATTAATCTTTGCTTCTGCTAAAATTTTATTTGAAAGTGAACGACCAATACCAAAAATATAGGTCAAACCTATTTCAACTCGCTTATCTAAGGGCAAGTTTACACCAGCAATTCGAACGGCCATAAATAAAATAAAAGTTAAAAATTATCCCTGTCTCTGTTTATGTTTTGGATTTTTACAAATAACATATAATCGTCCTTTTCGACGAACAATTTTACAAAAACGGCAAATTTTTTTTACTGATGACCTTACTTTCATATTAAAACACTAATAACGATAAACTATTCTTCCTTTTGTTAAATCATAAGGGCTTATTTCAATTTTTACTTCATCACCGGGTAAAATTTTGATTCTATTTAAACGCAAGCGGCCAGATAAGTAAGCTAAAATTGTCTGGCCATTTTCTAATTTTACTCTAAATTTTGTCGATGGCAAAAGTTCTTCAACGATGCCCTTAACCTCTAAAAACTCTTTATCTTTCATCTAAATATTATTAAAGTCGGATAATATTATAAAACAAAAGAAAATGTTGTCAATAGAAAAATGTGGAAAAATAAACAATTCCTTAATTACTTGTATAGTTAGGTTAAAATGATTAAAAATAAATATTTATCTACGAGATACCTACAAGGTTAAACCTTGTAGATAGGTACCTATGCCTACCTGTTGGTGAATAGGTCTGGCTACCGACAAACAATTTTCAACAACTAAGATAAGTTTCAAATAAATTTTTCTTTTTTATTAAAAGCGGCTTGAACTGAACTACTTCTGTCTCTCTGTTTTAGGATCTAAAGTAATTTAAAATTATTGATAACTAAAGCAAATTTGTAGCCTAGATATTCAGCGGCTTTTCGACAGTAAATCATTCTACCAGTAAATATTTCAAAGTATTCAATGATTGGGACAAAATTTGTATCAATTTTTAGATTTAATGTAATATTTTTCTTGTTTTTATTCACTTTAATAATTGATTTTGTTGTCGCATAATTTACTCGATCATGAATATCTGTTTTAATTTTGTTAATTGATTTAGTGATAACACGTGAACGATGAACATCTGATTTATCGGCCAAAACAACAACTGGCGAAATCGGATTAGAAAGTTTCATTTCTTCTTTATCATGATTAGCGATTGCTTGCATAATTAAAGATAAATCACGGGGACTAAATTTATTTTTAAATATCTGACTAAAAAGAAGCGCTCCCCAATAATGATGTTGTGTTCGTCCCAGAAAATTTCCCATATCATGACAAAAGCCAGCAATCGCTGCTAATTCTTGGTTCTTCTTTGATAAACCAATTTCTTGAGCGATCTTTTTTGCCCTTTCTGAAACTAATTCGGCATGTCTAAAACCGTGCTCAGTATATTCTAATGCTTTCAAAGCAACTTCCGTCTGATAAATAAATTCTTGAACAAAAGGATTATTTTTTACCTCTTTAAGAGTAGTCATATGATTAATTTAATAATTTTGGTACCGCCAGAGGGAATCGAACCCTCGTTACCAGATTGAAAGCCTGGTGTCCTAGCCACTAGACGATGGCGGCAAAATAAACTACCTGATATAGTTATTTTAACAGATAGTTTTGAATAGTCAATATTCGGTTAGTTAATATTAAGTGTAACAATCGAGATTAAATTATTAATTCATAAAATATACCATTCACCAACTGGCAAATAGATTTATCAAATCTGATTAAACATTAAATTTATTTTTTATGTCTAATATTTTTCAATTAAGAACGATATACAAAACAAAATAGCAGGGGTGGGGATCGAACCCACGACACATGCCTTATGAAGGCACTGCTCTACCTCTGAGCTACCCTGCCATATCCTTTTCTAGATTATAAAATAACTAAATTAAAAGTAAAGAAAAAATGTGGATAAACAAAAGGGTGCTTAGGCACCCTTATTTTTATTACTTTTTCTTTTTTTATTTTTTCCCTTTCTTTCTACCTTTAACATATCATTTTGAGCAATCTTTTTAACTTTCTCCGCTTGTTCCGGAGTAATTTTTTTGGACTTTACCATTTCTTCCAACACTTTTTTGTCAAGAATATACATTGAAACAGTTTTTATTATTTTAGAATCAGGAATTATTTCTTTAATTTTTCTTACTTTCTCATCTGTAAGGAAAACTGTCCGCTGATAAAGTAAGGCATAATAATCAAAACCAGGGAAGGGTTCTATCTTTTTCAAATTTAACTTTTTCATACCCTTAATAATACTTTGCTTCATTTTCTCAAGTTTTATTTTTAGATGTTCAACTTCTTTTTTAAGAAAAAAATATCTTACAATCTTTGCTCTAATATCTCCTAATCTACTCATTTTACCTCCTTTTTAACTATGTTAATAATATTATATATCAAAAAGTCTGTCAAGTGCCATTGTTTTATTTTAAAAGTCTGCTATAATTAGTCTTGTATGAAAAAGAAACGTAAAAAGAAAAAGAAAATAAAAATAAAAAAGAGAAAAGAAAAGGAGACAAAGATTCAACAGATTGTTAATCACTATTTTTATACCAAGGGATTATCACTAAATCAAATTAAAAATAATGCAAAAAAGAAAAAAATAATCTATTCGCGATTTACTCGTCCGGCAAAGCAACTTTTGGAATTGGCTGGTTCAGTTAAAAAAGCAAAAAAAGCAATTGATATTGTTGCTCAATGGGCTAAATCGCGCCATTTAGATTACGCAATTGAAACAGTATTTAAAAAATGGCTTGAACTTGATCGCCTCAAGCCAAAAGAAGTTGTCAAAAAACCTTTCTTTCAAGGTCAACCAATGGTTTGGAGTTCGACAGAAAAGAAATGGTATGTAATTACCGAAGATGGTGAATGGAAAGAATTTGCTGGTGATGAAAAAGATATCAAATGGAAAATTAGTAAACCCCGCACCACGGCTTAACAGCCATGGTGCGGGGTAAATAAAAATCGAGAGATAGCTCCCCGATATTCTGTGTAGTTCTCAAAAAAATAACTCTCAACTGCTATAGTTTTCACATAACAGGAACATTCATAATAAACAAAAATTGCTTTTATATCGTCCTTTTTATATCATCCTTCCTGAATAACTTGTCACAACGCTTACAATAAGGCTATTTTTTAAGTGCTCTAAAAAATCTATTAATTCATATGTCTTCTTCTCTACTTACTCAAGTTCTTTTTTATATTATTCAATTAATATCAATAGTAACACTAACAATAATTAAGATAAACACTAATTTTCTGAATTTTTAAATCTAATAATTTTAAAAATTAATACTCACCTAATTCGCGCAAATTGGAAGACAACTTATTAATATTATTTTAATATTTACGCTTTAATTAATAAAAAGACAAGAAGAACTTAGGCCACAACAAACTCTTTAAAATAAGACTAGGTTAAGTACTTGACAAAATAAATCTTTGTGCTACTATATACTGGGCAATCAAAAAACCTAAAAGGAGGTGCAGATAATGCAAAAAAAGATAAAAATAATCTGTAGATGTAAAAATTGTGGCAAAGAATTTGTAGCCAGAGAAATTACAGAAGAAGAATTACAGAATAACGGTTATCAAATTTCTACCACAATATATCTCCATCAATGCGATGGACCAAAAGGGAAGGTAATTGGAATAGGAGAAGTTATCCGATATGAGGAAAATTGAATAAAAATAAAGGAACAGAGTGAATCTGTTCCTTTTAAAATAAAGCAAAAGAATTTAAGCTCCTTAAGGAACCGAAATTATTTACAAATTTTTAATAGCTAAAGCTATCTTTTGAGTATAATTTCTTTTTCTAATTGTATCCTAAATCCATCGCGCGGCGGAATTATAATTTTCTCGCTGTATTTTTTTGTTGTCTGTTCAATTCTCTTTTTGTAATCCGGAGATAAATATCTATCAGTTATATGAGTAAGTATTACTTTTGCTTTAGGTTTAATTGTTTTATGATTTTTCATTTTCCTTATTAAGCTTAAAACCCTCGATAAAATCATATGATGTTTTGCAGTTGTCTTATTTTCAGAAAATGGGACGGGCATACCCAGAATCAGTAAATCAAGATTATAAGAAGAAATATTCTTTTCAAATTTCTTTTCTTCTTTTTGATTAAAATCGGCAAAATCTGTCAGATAAAGAAATGATTTTTTAATATCTTTTTGTGAAATAATTATTCCGATAGACCTTCTTCCTTTTCCTTTAACGGAATAGGCACAACGATAAGGATGAGGTGCGGAAATGAATTTAATCTCTAAATTTGGTAATGGTTTAATAATATCTCCATTTTTTATCTCGTTAAGAAATAAAACCTCCTTACGATATTGAATAGACCTGAACACAATATTAATTCGTTTCTTTCTACTTTCTTTAGTAGGATAAAAATTTTTTCTTTCAAGTAATTCTACAATTGTTTCAATAACTGGTTTTGGTGCACAAACAGAAACGGGTTTTTTAATGAAATCAGAATCGAAATGCGGTGCACAATCCCCAATTTTTGAGGCAAAAAAGCGATAATTTAAATGATCTTCGTGAGCGTGAGAAATAAGTAATAAATCAATAACTGAAAGCTGAAAACCAGACTCTAATAAGCCGATATCTGAGTGTTCATTATAATCTAACTTTATAAAAAATTTTTTATTACCACTTTTTACTATTACTAAAGCATCAGGATTTTTTCGAAAATTACTAAATTTCTTTCCTTTCGGTGAGAGATAGAGTGGTTCGGCACCACCAGTGCCAGTTAAAATTATTTCCATAAAATTATTTATATGGCCCCTCAACTTCTAATTTCTTCGAAGTAATTTCTGCTGCGTACTTTAATGCTTTTTCAGGAGATAAAGAAAGCCTTTTAACTAAATAAGTAGCAATACATGTATCTCCTCTTCCTGTTCTTCCACGAATTGTATTTGGGCTAAATTTATTATAAAAAAATTTTTTATTTGTGCAAATATAAACACCACTACCAGATGTAATCATAATTTCTCTTGGTCCATATTTTACCAACTCACCTGCAGATTCTTTAATATCTTTTTTTCCTGTTAATACTTTTATCTCTTCATCGTCTGTTTTTAAAACTGTAATATACTTTAATACTCTTTCTTTTGTTGGCCAAGAAGAAATAATAACTTTTTTACCTTTTTTTATTTTGGCAAAACCTTGAACATCTAAAGATAAAATTACTTTCCGCCAAAATTTCTTAATTATTTTCAAAGAAACCTCTCCTTTAATTAAAGGGGCAATATGTAAAATTCTTGTTTCAATATCTGGTAAATCTTTTATTTTGAAAGGTTCGGGATTTCCAATAATTTCTTGTCTTCTTTTGTTTATATTATCTTTATCTAAATAAATATTTCTAAATATCACAGATTTTTTTGCTGGTTTAACAAAAGTATCTATACCGTATTTTTTAAATTTATTTAAAACTGAAAAATTTTTTTTGGGCAATTTTGTAATTATTGCAACTTTATATCCTAACTTTTTTGCCGGAAAAGATGAGTAAAAAACAGCGCCACCTGGCGCTTTAATTTTTTTGTTAGGCAAAATAATCTCATCTTCGCAAAGACTTCCTAAAATAGTCAAATCAAATTTTTTTTCTACATTTTGAGGCATTTTTATTTTAAAATTTTTTGAGCTATTCGAATAATTCTTTCACTAGTTATATCAAAATATTTTAACTGCCATTCAAATGTCGCTGTCTCACCAAATTCATCAGGAATACCAATCTTCTTTACTAAGCAAGGATAATTTTCTCCTACAACTTCACTAACAGCTCCTCCAATTCCGCCATAAATACTATGATTTTCAATAGTAATTATTGCTTTTGTCTCTTTCGCTGCTTTTAGAATTGCCTTCTTATCAATTGGTTTGATTGTTGACATATTTATCACTCGGGCTTTAATCTTTTTCTTTTTTAATTTTTCCCCAGCAATTAAAGCATAGTAAGTCATTGCACCGTAAGAAATTATAGTAATATCATTACCTTTCATCAACTCTACTGAGCGACCAATTTTAAAACGATAATTTTTTGTAAAAATTTGCGGCATCGGACCACGAACCTTTCTAATATAAACTGGGCCTTTGTATTTGACTGCTGCTTCCACTGCCTTCTGTAATTCAATAGTATCCGCTGGTGCAATAACCACCATATGAGGCATTGCCCTTATAATTGCTACATCTTCTACTGAACAATGAGTACCACCATTTTTAGCTGTACTCATTCCGGCATAATCGCCACAAAGTTTAACATTTGCTTGATTGTAAGCAACAGAAACACTTACTTGATCACAAGCTCTTTTGGTTAAAAAATTTGCAAATGTATTGGCAAAAGGAATTTTTCCTGCTAATGCTAAACCGGCTGCAACAGAAACCATATTTTGCTCAGAAATCCCCATTTGAAAATGGCGATTTGGGAATTTCTTCATAAATGGCTCTGTTCCGGAACAACGTTGGAGATCGGCATCTAAAACAACAATATTTTTATTTTTCTTTGCTAATTTAATTAATATTTCAGCAAAAGCAGGCTTAACTGGTAAAATTTTTCTTTTATCTAAAGGCGTTGTTAAAAATTCTTTACTCATATTTTTTAAGTCTTTTACTAATTTCTTTCAATGCTTTTTCTTTTTGTTCTTTAGTTAATTTTCCACTATGCCAAGAAGGATTATCCTCCATAAAAGAAATTCCTTTTCCTTTTATTGTATTTGCAACTATCGCAACAGGTTTGTTTTTTATTTTTAATGCCCTACTGATTCTGTCAACTAATTGTTTTACATTGTGTCCATCACATTCGTAAACTTGCCAACCAGCTGCTTTAAACATTTTTGAAATATTAAGAGAAGGCATTACAATTTTAATATGATTATCTAAAGTCATTCGATTGTTATCAATAATTAAGGTTAAATTATCTAATCTAAATTTATTAGCACTCAAAGCTGCCTCCCAAAATTGTCCTTCAGTACATTCACCATCGCTACCAATAACATAAGTGTGCCATTTAGCTTTATCTAATTTAGCTGCTAAAGCCATACCAATTCCCATTGACAAACCTTGGGCTAAAGCACCGGTTGATGCTTCTATTCCGGCTAATTTTAAACGATGAGCATGCTTTGGTAATTTCCAACCATTTTCGTCTATCCGGGATAACCATGATTTTGGGAAAAAACCCCTCTCTGCCATCATTGCATATTGGGCTGGTGAACCATGCCCTTTAGAAAGAATAAGTCTATCACGGTTTTTCTTTTTTGGATTTTTTGGATCAATTTTCAAAAATTTAAAATATAAAACGGATAAAATTTCCATTAAAGACATTGATCCACCCCAGTGTAAGCCTAAACCAACTGGGACTCTTTTAACCAAATCATATCTTGCCTGCCAGGCAATTTTTTCTAGTTGTTTAATTGTCATAATAATATTGATTAATAACAAAATCTAAAAACTTGCCAAAGTAGCACCAATAACAACTAAAATTGCTCCGATAACTACTCTTATTCGTATATCAGGCGTTGGTAGCTCGTGGAGAAAAATAATACTCAATAAAACAGCAACCAATGTATTAGTATTATAAATTGAAACTAACCGAGAAACATCAGCCCCGGCATTAATTGCTTTCGAAACAAAAACCATCCCTCCGGCCCACAAAGCACCGGCTAAAATAGCTAATGTTATTCCAATCCGACTACATGGTAGAAAGAATTTTCCTCCCCAGAATACATTAACTAAAAATACTATCCCGATACCAAATAACATAAATAAAGTTACGTATTTTGGTGCAAGACCAAAACGACTAGTAGCTAGTTTACTAATTACAATATAGCCCCCCCAAAAAAGTGACGTAAAAATACCAAGTAGTAACCAAGATTGTACTTTCATATTAATATTTTAATCTTTCGGATTTAATAGACA
>JAGGZP010000088.1 GCA_021161965.1 bacterium | reverse complement strand
GATTTTATAATCTTAATCGTAATTTTGGTTTTGATAGGAAGTGGGACCTTCTTATTAATTCAAAGAAAGAAAATTTCTGAAACAAAAATTTCTATCGAAGAAAACAAAAAAACTGAAGTTAAGGAGAAAAGAGTTGGAGAAAAAGAAGAAATTTTGGAAGAGGAGAAAAAAGAAAAGCCAAAAATCACTTTAATTTCTGTTTATGATAACTATCAAGTAAATCCAGAATTAAAAACTGCCTGGGGTTTTGGTTTGGTAATTAAAATTGCAAACGAGAAAATTTTGTTTGATACCGGCGGAAGTTCAGAAATTTTGCTTTCAAATATGAAAAAATTGGGAATTGATACCAAATCAATTAATAAAGTTGTAATTTCCCATATTCATAGTGACCATTTAGGCGGATTAGAAGGATTTTTAAAAGAAAATTCAAAAGTTACAGTTTTTATTCCTGCTTCTTTTCCCGAATCAGTAAGGAATATGATTAAAAGTTATGGAGCCGATTTTGTAGATATTTCTAGCCCAACCAAAATTTCTGATTTTGTTTTTTCAACCGGAGAACTTTACGGACCTCCAAAAGAACAATCCTTGGTAATAAATTCTAAAAAAGGACTAATTGTTATTACTGGCTGTGCTCATCCCGGAATTGTCAATATTGTCAAAAAAGCAAAAGAAATGTTTCCAGAAAAAAATATCTATCTAGTTTTAGGCGGCTTTCATTTTCCCCCAGCAAAAATAATTTCGGAATTTAAAAACTTAAAAGTTGAAAAAGTTGCTCCATCCCATTGTTCTGGAGATAAAATAAGAGAATTATTTAAACAAAAATATAAAGAAAATTTTATTGAAAATGGTGTCGGAAAAATAATTAAAATCAATGAAAAATAAAAAAACAAAAATAGCTGTCGTCTCTGGTAAGGGTGGAGTTGGAAAATCGATGGTTGCTTCTACTTTGGCAATGTTGTTTAGTCAGAGAAAAAAAGTAACTGCGATAGATTGCGATGTTGATACGCCAAATTTAGATATTTGGTTAGGGGAACCAGGAAAATGGGAAAAAAGAAAAAAATTAAGTCTCACAAAAAAACCGATAATCGATAATAATAAAATAACAAAAGACGAGGCTAAAGAATGCGTAAAAAAATGTCATTTTAATGCTCTAGAAATAAAAAATGGAAAATTAAAATTAAATAGATTTCTGTGTGAAGGATGCGGAGCTTGTAAATTTTTTTGTCCAAAAAATGCCATTAAAATGGAACCGGTTAAAAATGCAGAAATTAAAATTAAAAGTCTAAAAAGAAAATTTATTAAAATAGATGATAAGACTATAAAAATTAATGAAATATTACTTATTTCTGGACAAATTTATCCTGGAGAAACTGGTTCAGGAAAAATAGTTGATGAAATTAAAATTGAAGCAGATAAATATGATGCTGATTTTCAAATTCTTGATTCGGCACCAGGTACTGGTTGTCCGGTAATTGCTTCAATAAAAGATGTTAATTTTTCTATTTTAGTAACTGAACCAACACTCTCTGGATTTTCCGACCTAAAAAAGGTCTTTAAATTGACAAGATGTTTTAACATACCTTCAGGCCTGATAATTAATAAATGGGATATAGATAAAAATCTAACTAAAAAAATTAAAAACTGGATTTCTAAAAAAAATGGTTTATTTCTAGGCAGGATTTCTTATAATCAGAAAATCTTCCAAGCAATTAGTAATTTAACTCCAATTATCGATACAGACCTAAAAACCAAAAAAGAAATCAAAATGATATTTAATCGATTAAAAAATTTATGGCACCTTGAAATATAAAAATAAATTAAAAATAAGAACAAAAACCGGAAAGTTTAATTAATTAATAATAAAACAGGTAGAACGCCTGTTTTTTTGTTAGTGAAAATAAGTTAAGTTTTAATATTTTTATTTCAAATTTTTTATATTTTTCTTTTCAATTTTCTTGATTTTATTAATTCGTCGCAAATGTCTTTTTTTAAAACTAAAAGGTGTTTCTAGCCAGATTTTAACAATTTCTCTAGCAGTTTTTTGGCTAATTATTTTCGCTCCAAGACACAAAACATTTGAATTTTCATCTTCACGAGATTTTTTCGCGGAAATCTTATTCCAAGGAACCACAGCGTATATTCCGAAGAATTTATTAGCAACTATTGCCATACCTTGCCCAGAACCGCAAATCAGAATTCCTCGGCTATCTTTTGTTTTTAGAACCTCCTTTACTACTTTCACGGCATAATCAGGATAATCATCAGTTGGTTTGTATTTCTTCGGCCCTAAATCTTCAAAATTATATTTTTCTTTAATAAGAAATTTTTTTATTATACTTTTTAACTTAAAACCAGCATGGTCACTCGCAATAAAAATCTTTCCTCTAAACATAGATTTTATATTTTAAGTATATGAAGAAAGTCATAAAATCTGAACACGCCTTAACTATAAGATTAAATACTACAAGACTAAAGTAAAAATTATAGGTTATGAAAGGTCTCTACAAATAGCCAAAATCTTTAGATGCCAAAATAAACATAGCATGGCTCCAGCACAATGGAGAAACAGATTTCTGTGTAACATTATTAAATATTTGCTCTGGTATAAATTCTTCTTCTTTAATACAGTCAAGAACTTTATTATAATAATTTAATGATCTTTTTCTTTTGCCCATTCTATATAGTACTATACTCATCCAAAAATTTAATAGAGGCCAAAATCCAGCCCCCTTTTTTCTGTGAAAGCCCTTATACATCCAACCATCATATTCATCGTGTTCATATCTGTATACGCCAAAATCTTTCACTAGTTTTTCTTCTATTAATTTAACAGTATTTTTCGCAAGTAGAGATTTCGCTTTAACAACTTCAAATGGCCAGATAATACCTAACATACTAGCATCTATTCGTTCATCGTTCAATTTACCGAAAGATCTAAAAAAATATCCTTTCTCTCTCGTATTTTTCAATAAAACTCTTCTCATCTCATCTGCTACTTTAATATACCCTTTATTTGGAAATAATCGATGCGCAGATTGTAAAGCTTTAATACACGCAGCTAGCGAATAAGTGAAATTTTCTTTTAAATCAGGAAATGTTAACCTTTCTTCCCATAAGTCATTAATAATTACATTAAAATGATCATTCTCCCAACTTCTACATATACTGTTCGCGGAATTAATAACGAGTTCCTTATATTTTTCAAGTCCCTTTTTATTATGTTTAAAATGATGCCAAACAGCAAATAACACCATTGCTGTTTGGTCTATCTGAAGGCGATTGCAGGCCTGCAAACCATTTGGATAATATCTCTCATAAAACAAACCAGTTTCTTTCCATCCTTCTGCTCTTTCTATCAACCAATCAAAAAATTTTTCTTGAATATTTTTAATTCCCAAAATATCTGCAGCAATACAGGTAAAAGATGCATCTCTTGGCCAAACATAAAAATAATTTTTTACCTCCTTTGGATAATAAAGTTTTGTAGAGTTTGCAGCAACAATAGCACCATTATCTAAACTACAATCTAAGATGACTTTTTTACTTGTTTTAATTAATTGTTTGATTTTATTTTGATATTTCATAACAAATATTTCTAACTTAATTTTATAAGTTTTTTCCGAAAATTAGTACAACATTTTAAAAAAACATCATCTTAAAAGATTCCAAAAAACCGGCCTCTTACAATAAAAACTTTTTTTTCTAAACACAAGATAAAATAATTAATTTTATGGACCGTACCGGATTCGAACCGGTGACCTTCTGCATGCCATGCAGACGCTCTAACCAACTGAGCTAACGGCCCCTCTCATGGCTCACAGGAAAAGCCACGGAGATATTACAAGTTTAAAATTAGTCTGAAAGACTTTTTGTAATTCTTGGAAAACTATTAATAGAATAATAATTTATCTAAAAAAGATGTCAAGTTAATAATAAATAAGTTTATATAGTTAGTTTATATAGTTAAAATTAAAAATGATACTCAGAAAAATTAGAAATAACATAATGTCAACCATTCTGAATTTTTGTTTCCTTCGATTAAGTTTCAGGCTTCTTAATTCCTCAATTTTTTAAAAACTCTTCTAAAAATTATCTTAAAAAAAATTGTTTTAAAACGTTGTGGTCAAAAATCTCGCGATCGCGAGATTTTTGACTTTTGTCTTATTTTTCACAATTGATATTTTAGACCCTCTAAAAATCGAGGGATAATTTTAGGAGGCCTGACTTCTTAAAATTTATTTTCGTCTGACGTTTTATGGCATCGTAGCCCACGAATAAAATGTCCAATTTCTAATTGACCTAATTGACCCAATCAAAAGATAAATTTTCAATTTTCACCCCTCACTTGGTTCTTTGACATAAACCTTTAAAGATTGTTTATTTTTACGTGGCACTATATAGTGAGCCAAGTGAGGGGTTCAATTT
>JAGGZP010000052.1 GCA_021161965.1 bacterium | reverse complement strand
CAAAAATCTAAAAATTTTCAAGTTTGAAAAACGCAGAAAATTTTTCTAGATTTTTGAGAACCCCGCACCAAATTTGCTCCGAAAAATTATTTCTAGTCAATTATTTATCACTAAATAATTTTAACGTTACAGCACTGTGCCCGAATAGGCTTACCGCTTTAGGGTGATGTGCTGCCTCCCTGTCATTTTGCAAATTTAGGTGCTGGGGTCAAAAAGTTAGTTGCTTAGTTGATTGGTTACTTGGTTTACTCTAAGTAAAAATCAGCCTGAACCTAATAGTTGATTGAAAATTGAAAATTGATCATTGAAAATTCATTGAAAATTGATCATTGAAAATTGAAAATTTATCTTTTGTTCTCGCTCTAAATTTTTTAATAATTTTGGTATGTCTTTCTTAACTAAATTGTTTGGAGATCCCAATCTCCGCTTTTTAAAAAAGATTCAACCAATAGTTGATAGAATTAATAATTTAGAAAAAGACTTTGAAAAGATTCCAACAGAGAATTTGGTAAAAAAGACAGAAGAATTTAAAAAAAGAATAAAGAATGATGGAGCTCTTGACCAGATTTTACCCGAAGCATTTGCCCTGGTTCGTGAAGCGGCAAAAAGAGCATTAAAACAAAGACATTTTGATGTTCAATTAATTGGCGGAATTGTTTTACACCAAGGAAAAATTGCCGAAATGAAAACTGGCGAAGGAAAAACACTTGCTGCAACTTTACCAGTTTATTTAAATGCTTTAACGGGTAAAGGTGTTCATGTTATTACTGTTAATGATTATTTAGCAAAAAGAGATACTGTTTGGATGGGGCAGATATATCATCTTCTTGGTTTATCAGTTGCATGTATTACGCATGAAGCTGCTTTTATTTATGACCCAAATTATCAGAAAGAAGAAAATAAGAAAAAAAGAGATGAGTTAAGAGATAAACTAGGTGGTTTTAAGGTCATTAAAAGTTATTTACGTCCGATTTCCCGAAAAGAAGCTTATTTAGCTGATATCACCTACGGGACAAATAACGAATTTGGTTTTGATTATTTAAGAGATAATCTAGTTCAGGATATTAGCCAAATAGTTCAAAGAGAATTGAATTATGCAATTATTGATGAAGTCGATAGTATTCTAATTGACGAAGCACGAACACCTTTGATTATCTCTACACCAGCCGAAGAATCAGCAAAACTTTATTATGAAATTGCTCGTCTAGTTAAAAGATTAAAAGAAAATATCGATTTTAATGTTGATGAAAAAATGAGAGCAGTAACTTTAACGAGTGAAGGACAAAATAAAATATGCCAGTGGTTAGGACAAGACCCCTGGCTAAATAGTAATTTTACTTTAGTTCATCATATTGAAGCAGCATTAAAAGCGGAAACATTATTTAAAAAAGACAGAGATTATATTGTTAAAAATGGTGAAGTTATTATTGTTGATGAATTTACTGGTCGACTAATGCCTGGTCGTCGCTATTCAGAAGGAATCCATCAAGCAATTGAAGCAAAAGAAAAAGTTGCTGGTGAGAATGTTGAGGTAAAACAGGAATCAAAGACTTTAGCAACAATTACTTTTCAAAATTATTTTCGAATGTATAAAAAATTGGCTGGTATGACCGGAACAGCAATAACCGAAGCAGAAGAGTTTCACAAAATATACGGTCTGGATGTTGTTGTTGTCCCAACAAACAAGCCAATGATTAGAAAGGATTTACCGGATAAAATTTATCGTTCGGAAAAAGGAAAATATAAAGCAATTGTTGAAGCAGTAAAGAAAATTCATCGAACTGGCCAGCCAATTTTAATCGGGACAACCTCAATTGAAAAAAATGAAATTCTTTCAGAAATGTTTAAGAGAAATGGTATCCCCCACCGAGTTTTAAACGCCAAGCATCACGAAAAAGAAGGAGAAATAATTGCCCAGGCTGGAAAATTAGGAGCAGTAACTTTGGCAACAAATATGGCTGGTCGTGGTGTCGATATTATTTTAGGTGGAAATCCTCCGGATGAAGAAGAACAAAAAAAGGTTGTTCAACTTGGTGGACTATTTGTTTTAGGAACAGAGAGACATGAAGCGCGGAGAATTGATAATCAGTTAAGAGGACGGGCTGGAAGACAAGGAGACCCCGGTGTTAGTCAATTTTTCATCTCTCTAGAAGATGATATAATGCGTATTTTTGGCGGCGAAAGAATTAAATTTTTAATGGAAAAAATAAATCTTCCTGAAGATTTTCCGATTCAGAATGTTTTAGTTTCCCGGGCTATTGAAGCAGCACAAAAAAAAGTTGAGGGAGTAAATTTTGACTTAAGAAAACATTTACTTGAATACGATGATGTTTTAAATAAGCAAAGGCAAGCGATTTATAAGAAGAGGAGAAGAATTTTGACGATGAATGCTGAACAATTGAAAAAATTTATTTTAGAAATGATTAGTAAAGAGATTGAAAATGTTGTTGTCGGCCACACTATTGGTGATGCGCAAGAAAAGTGGGATATAAAAGAAATTTTTGAAACTGTTAAGACAATTTTTCCTGTTAAGAATAGTTTATTCCAAGAGTTAAAAGATATAGTTAATGAAGCTGGTAATCGTTTAGCTGATGCTTATACTCGTGATCGCTTAATTAATTATCTTTCAGAGTTAGCTCGGAAGGCTTATGATGATTTAGAGAAGAATATAAGTGAAAATGAAAAAAAATTGGGAGAAAAAAACTTGTTTGAAAAGATTCAAAGAAGTATTCTTTTACAAAGTATTGATAATTATTGGGTAGATCATTTAGAAATAATGGAAAACCTAAAAGGAGGAATTGGTTTAAGGGCTTATGGCCAATATGATCCTTTAGTTGAATATAAAAGAGAATCATTTATAAAATTTAATGAGTTAAATGACGCAATAAATAAGCAGGTTGTTTATTCTATTTATAAAGTAGCGATAATAAGTGATTTGACGTTTCGCCAAAACAATCAAGAAATTAAATTATCCGGACCAAGAAAAACCGTGCAAGAAAACAAAATTGTCAAATTAAAGAAAAAACCAGGGAGGAATGATCCCTGCCCTTGCGGTTCAGGAAAAAAATATAAAAATTGCTGTTATCCAAAATATGGTTAATAAAAAAAGAGGCTGAAGCCTCTTTATTTATTTTTGTTTGCCTGTTTATAAAGTGCTATTGTGATTATGCCGAAAATTCCGGTTATAAGAATAGCATTGAGCATTAACGCTGATAAAGGATTATTTATATAGAGGATTGAAAGAGCGTGTCGAGTAGTAAAAAATAACGAGGGATGAAATTTTACATTCTTTATCCACGGGTTGAGTTTGATATCTAAAATAATCAATCCCCAGTTAATGTAATAAGATATACCCGAAACAACTAGCCAGCCGATAAACCAGGTAAGAAACTTTTTCATTAGACCTCCTTTTTAGAGATTTAATGAAATCATAGTATATTCTTAAAATATGTCAAGCGCAAAATTATTTTTTAATGAAATTTTTAGTTATTTTATAATCCAAATTTTTGGGATTTTTTCGGCAAAGAAAATTTTATCTTTACCACAAATTCGCCAACAAATAGAGCAACAAAATATAACCTGGCCGCAGTTTTTAATTTCAATTGCTTTTGCAACACTAATAATATTATTATTTTTAAAATTTTTTAAAAATCCAAAACCTTATAAAATATTTTTTGGATTCTTATTTTTTCTTGGTTGTTTTTATACTTTAAACATTTGGTTACCAGGGACAGTGTCGCTTTTAATTGATCTAATTTTAATTTTATTTTACGAAAGACAAAGAAAGGTTTGGCTTCACAATTTGATAATAGTTTTAACAATTGTTTGGACCTCTGTTTTACTTGGCTTAATAATTTCGCCATTTCAAGCAATAATGATTTTATTAATTCTTTCGGTTTATGATGTGATTGCTGTTTTTGGGACAAAACATATGATTTATTTATTTAAAGGTTTGGCTGAAAAAGGTATTGTGTTTGCCTTGGCGATTCCTAAAAATTTGAAAAATTTATTTAAACAAATACCCGAGTTTAAAAATGATAAAATCAGGGCAACAAAAAGAGATTTTGTATTTTTGGGCACTGGAGACATTGCTTTACCAATGATTTTTTCTATTTCGCTTTTGCGGGAAAATTTTTGGCTTTCTATTTCAACAATTTTAGGTGCGCTTTTTGGTTTGGTTTTTATTCATTTTTTCCTTTTTAAGAAAAAAAGACCCCTACCTGCTTTACCACCATTAACTTTTGGGACAATTTTGGGCTGGGCAGTTTGTAAACTAATTTTGGTATGATTATTTTTGGTATTGATACATCATGTGATGAAACATCAGCCGCTTTAGTTGAAGCTAAAAACGGTAATTTTAGAATTTTGTCAAATATTGTTTTTTCTCAAATAAATGTTCATAAAAAGTATGGTGGAGTTGTTCCTGAGGTCGCTGCGCGGGAACATATTAAAAAAATAATTCCCGTATTAGAGCAAACATTTAAAAATTTTTCAAAAAAAACTGTCGATTTAATTGCTGTAACAAATGGACCCGGCTTGATTACCTCGCTTTTAGTTGGTATTGAGACAGCAAAAACATTATCTTATTTTTTAAAAAAATCACTAGTTTCTGTTAACCATTTAGTTGGTCATATTTATGCTAATTTTTTTAACAAGCATCTATCGGCTAAAATTTTTCCAGCAATTTGTCTTATTGTTTCCGGAGGACATACTGAATTAGTTTTAATGACCAATTATGAGAAATTTAAAAAAATTGGTCAAACATTAGATGATGCTGCTGGTGAGTGTTTTGACAAATCGGCTAAACTTTTGGGACTTGGTTATCCTGGGGGTCCAGAAATTTCAAAATGTGCTAGTAAGTTATCAATAACTAATTATAATTCATTAAAATTTTATTTTCCCCGACCAATGATTAATTCCAAAAATTATAATTTTAGCTTTTCCGGATTAAAAACCGCTGTTCTTTATAGGATAAAAAAAATGAACAAAAAACAAATCAAAGAAAATCTTCCGATTATTTGTTTTGAAATTCAGCAGGCAATAATTGATGTTTTAGTAAAAAAGACTATGAGAGCAGCGAGAGAATATAATGCACGGTCAATTATTCTTGGTGGAGGAGTTATTGCCAATAAAAAATTAAGAGAAAAATTTAGTGCTCAATGTAGGCAAATAAATTTACCTTTGTTTTTCCCACCAAAAAATTTATGTACTGATAATGCTGCAATGATTTCTGTTGCTGGTTATTTTAAATATATAAATTCCAAAAATAGAAAAAAGTTTAAAGAGAATTGGCGAAATATGAAGGTAAATCCAAATTTAGATATATAAAAAGGGCCGAAAGGCCCTATTCCTCAAGAGGGGTAATTTTTTTAATCCTCCTTATTGGGACGTGGTAGCTTATGATTCTTGTTCCTTTTCTTCGAACCAGGATTAAAGTTCTATCAAAGAGATTTTTTACTCTCCCTACTATAATAACCCTGCCGCTAGCCGTTTTTACACTCACTTTTACTTTTTGTCCAATTTTTAGTTCCTTTCCTTTCACTTTTCTTAGGATCCCCATTTTCCTTCCCTCCTTTTTGTTTTTAACAAATAATAACAGAATTTAAAAAAATGTCAAGTCTTTGTACAAAAAATGTTGACAAAAAAATAAAAATATGATATTTTAATTAAAAAGGAGGTTTAATGAAAAAATTTGTTCTTTTGGTTTTTCTGTTTTTTTCTAACCAGGTATTAGCTTTAGAAAGAGATAAAGAATTACATTTTTATGCCGGATTGACAATTGGTGGATTAAGTTACATAGGTATTCGTACATTAACTTGGAATTCACAATATTCCGAGAATAAAAAAATGATTTTTGCTTTTTCTACAGGAATAGTATCCTCAGCTGTTGCTGGAGCGGCAAAGGAATTGATTTGGGATAAGATGTTAAATAAAGGGACATCCGAATGGAAAGATTTTGTTGCTACTTCTTTTGGTGGATTTGTTGGTAGTTTAACAATGTTGTGTTTGGATAAAGTGATAACAAAAAAGAAGAAAAAGAATGCATGTTTAAGTTTACAACTTTTGCCAAAAGAAAAATCAATAAAACTTGTTTTTTCTTGGGTTAATTAAAATTAAAATACTAGAAAATATAAAAAGGGCTATCAGTGATAGCCCTTTGTTTAGTTTAAAAAATTTCTACAGGTAAAAGTAGAAATATAATAGTAAGAGGGTCAGGAATATGACAGTAATATTTAATCTTTTGGAATTGCCAATTATCCAAATATTTTTTCTGCCGAATTTTTGTGTACATTCTGATGTTCTTGAGAACTTAAGAGCTTGCTTAGGCTTAGTATTTTATCTCGCTTTAGGCTCAATATTTTAATTTAGCATGTCGGGGGTATGTTGGGAGCCCACCTCTCAGTACACCTCTTATTGTATTGTCTATTCGTGCGAAAGACTATCCCAATGATACAGAAAATGTCTAATTTCTAATTGATCTAATTGACCTAATCAAGAGATTAATTTTCAATTTTCACCCCTCACTTGGTTCTTTGACATAAACCTTTAAAGATTGTTTATTTTTACGTGGCACTATATAGTGAGCCAAGTGAGGGGCGAAATTTTCAATTTCCAAACTTTTGAAAATTGAGTCATTGAAAATTTATTGAAAATTGATTATTGATCATTGAAAATTGCCTGCCGATGAGGCAGGTATTTTTTATATTTTATTTTTTGTTTTTTTAACACGGCCTTGACATTTTCCAATTTTTTGTTATAATGTTAACAACAATTAAAAAGGAGGAAAAATGTCAGCGACTGTCTTTGTTTTTATTCAGAATGAAAAAGGTGAAATTTTATTGGTTAGGAATAAAAAGGAACCACGAGAAAAATTCACTAAACCAGAAGGGTGGGGGTTGCCCGGTGGCGGAGTCGAAGAAGGAGAAGAATTTTGTGAAGCTGCTTTTCGGGAATTAGAGGAAGAAACCAGTCTAACAGAAAAAGAAGTAAGAATTAGCTTATCTAAAGAAGATATTTATTACGAAACAAGAATTTCCCGAGAGAATTCAGAAGAAGAGACTCATTTAGTGGTTGTTTTTCGGGCAAAACTTCTTGTTCCGGTTGATTCATTGGATTTAAAACCGACAATTGAAGCTGATGTAGTTGAGGCAAAATGGTTCGCGCCTGATGATTTTCCGGAAGATCTTTATAGGTCCCATCGAGGAAGAATCAATTTTTTCTTAAAACAAGGGAGCCAGTAATTGGCTCTCTTTTTTATTATTCCTGTCAATTTAATTTACGACGCAAAAACTATTTATTATTTTTTGAATTTATTAATTTTGTTAATAATTTAACAACGAAAATGTTCCACGTGAAACGTTAAAAGAAGATTCTAACCGGACTTCGCAATTTTTAGATAAATTTTGGATTTTTTTAGGTTTCTTTTTGTATTTTTGCCTACTCCTAAAAATATCCCCTTATATTTTGGAACAAGTTTTGGGTGGTATTTTTCTAAAATAAGATTAAGACTTCGCCAGTTGACCTAGTCCGTATTTAAACTATTAAAATTTCGGATAGTCGATTTAAATCAATGAGAAATGGTAAGATTAGTGCAATAGAAACGTATATCCAAACATTTTTTGGTGATTTTTTTAAGTATTTATTCTTCGACTCGTCTTTTTTATTTTTTTTCGAAAATCTCCGAGGTGTTGATTTTAATTCCGAGAAATTTACCCTATTGACAACTTTTTGGCCGAATATATTTAATAAACTGGCGGTTATAACAATAAACACAATAATGCGGGCAGCCAATATAGGAATTGAGTGTATAACCACTGTTAATTTTTGACTTATTGAGAATTGATTTTGCTTTAAATTATTTTTATTTCCATAAATTATTAAAAGTGTTCCACGTGGAACGAATTACCATAATAATTTATTTATAGTATTAAAATCCTCCTATTTTCTAAAGTATATTAAGCGTCGTAAAACCAATCTGACAGGGGTCGGACCCCTGATCTGACAGGGGGCGGACCCCTGTAAGGAGCTAAGCTCCTTAAGGAGCTTAGCTCCTTGTTTTCCGTCCAGCTGTCAGGCTGTTTAATCGCCCTCCTACCCGCCTCATCAGCGGACGGGCGATATTTTCACCTCTAATTTTAAATTGAGTATGGTTTTAGGAAAATTTTAGGAAGTCGGTCTTCTTAAAATTCTTAAAATTTTGTAAAATTCGTTAAGAACCTTAACTGTCGACAACCTAGTGAGACTTTACATCTATTCGATTGTAATTTGACACAGTTATTCTATTTTGATATATTAGATAGGATATGAAAATTTTAGAAGTTAAAAATTTATCTGTTGAGGCAAGAGCTGATAAAAAAACCATACTAAAAAATATTTCATTTGAAATTGAAGAAAAATCAATTTTTGTTTTAATTGGTCCAAATGGTTCAGGAAAATCAACATTGGCTTATACTTTAATAGGTATTCCAAGATTTAAAATTACATCAGGAAAGATTTTCTTTTTGGGTAAAGAAATAAGCAAATTGCCAATTTACAAAAGAGCAAGAATGGGTTTAGCGCTAGGATTCCAGGAACCAGCATATTTTAAAGGAATATCTGTTGAAAATTTTCTAAAAGCTTGTAGTAAAAATAGCCAACAAAAAGAAATCGAGAAGGCTCTTGATTTGGTTGGGTTGGAGCCAAAAAAATTTTTAAAAAGAAAAATGGACCAACAGTTAAGTAGTGGAGAAAGAAAAAGAATAGAATTAGCTTCGGTAATAGTTATGAAACCGAAGTTAATGATTTTAGACGAACCAGATTCTGGCCTTGATATTATTATTTACAAAGAGCTTTATGATATTCTTGATAATATTCGGCAGGCAACTAATGCTTCCATTCTTTTAATTACCCATCGGGAAGAAATTGGATTTTTAGCTGACCAAGCAGGCTTTTTAAATAAAGGAGAATTAGTTTATAAGGGGAAATTTGATGATGTGATGATTAGATATTGTCAATCTGTTGGTCGTCGAAAAAGATGCCGAAAATTAAAAGTTAAAAAAACATAATATGCAAATACCAAATTTATTCTTAAAATCAGCAAAAAAATGTGGGTACGATGTCAAATTAATGCAGACGTCGGGCATTTCTCATTTATATATCGAATCAAATAAAATTTTGTCCTTACAAGGAAATCCTGGTCTAATTATTAAAACGAAAAGATTATCTCAGGGTGTAGCAATAAAAATTTTAGTTAAGAAAAATGTTAAAATAAAAAAGCCGGTTTTTCTCTGCTTTGGCATTTTAAATCCAAAAGGTAAACAGATAATCTTGCCCGAAATAATTTTAGAGAAAAACTCGGAATTAAAAATTTTAGCCCACTGCACTTTTCCTCAAGCAACAAAAGTTATCCATAAAATGAAGGCAAAAATAGAATTAAAAAAAGCATCTAAATTATTTTATACAGAAACACATTACCATGGGGAAAATTTTGGAGCAGAAGTTGTACCAAATTTCAAAATATTACTTAGACAAAATACTTATTTAGAAAATAAATTTATTTTAAAACAAGGAAGTATTGGAAAATTAAAAATAAATCTTGAAGCAATATTAGAAAAAAACTCTTTTGCTGAAATTGATAGTCAAATTATTGGAAAAGGGAGGGAAGATGATGTATCTATTTTTGACAAGTTACTACTTGAAGGAGAAAATTCGCATAGTTTAATTAAATTAAAAGGAGCAGCAATTAATGGAGGTAAAATACTTTTTAAAGGTGAAACAAGAGCAAGTAAATTAGCAAAAAATTCTCGCGGCCACATTGACTGCCAGGAGATTATTATTGGGAAGAATTCATTTGCCCAATCTATTCCAATTATTTCCGTTGAAAATCCGGAAGCAAGGATCACTCACGAAGCCTCGATTGGAAAAGTTAATCAAAAACAATTAGAAACCCTAATGGCGCGTGGTTTATCAGAAAAACAAGCAATTAGTTTTATTGTTCGGGGAGTTGTTAAATAAATTTATTATGAATTACCAGAAAATAAAGATAGTTTTAATAAGGATATTATTTTTAAATTGGTTGGTTGCTTTTGCGAAGATTTTTATTGGTGTTTCTTCTGGAGCAATTAGTATTTTAACTGATGGTATTCATTCTTTTTTTGATGGTACTTCAAACATTATCGGGATTATTGGCATACATGTCGCACAAAAACCGAGTGATAAAGAACATCCATATGGTCATCAAAAATATGAAGCAATCGCGTCATTAGGAATTTTATTTTTGCTAGTAATAACAGTTTATGAATTAATCAAAAAAGTATACCAAAGATTTTTACATCCATCTAGCCCAGAAATAAACATTTTGGTTTTTAGCGTTTTAGGTTTTACACTGATAATTAATTACTTTGTTGCCCGTTATGAATTTAAAAAAGGCGAAGAGTTAAAAAGTATAATTTTAAAAGCTGATTCTTTTCACACAAAATCCGATATATTTGTTACCGCAGGAGTTATACTTGGGGCATTAGCAACAAAACTTGGTTGGTCAATAATTGATCCAATTTTTGCCACCTTGATAATTTTCGGCATAATAAAAATGATTTTTAATATCTATAAAGAAGGAACAAGTGTTTTGTGTGATGCTTCTTTTATCGAACCAGAAAAAATTAAAAAAATTGCTCAAAAAATAGAAGGTGTAAAATCACTTCACAAAATTAGAACACGGGGTTCAGAAAATTATTTGTTTTTAGATATGCATCTTGTTCTTGATCCAGATATTTCTCTTATCCAAGCTCATAAAATTGCTCATAATGTTAAAAAGGAGATTCAAAGAAAAATCCCCTTAATAAAAGATGTTACAATTCATATTGAGCCGGAGGATAAAAATAAAGTTTGTGTCTGTGATTAATCTGTTTTATTAACTATACTCTGTTTGCAAATAATAAATAAAATGACTGAGATGATACTAGTTACCGAACCATAAATAAAAGTCATACTTGGTTTAATTTGCCATAAAAAGCCAGCAATTAAACTGCCAGGCAAAGCCGCTAAACCAGTTATTGTATGAAACGTTCCTAGGGCTGTTGCCCTTAATTCTTCCGGAGATAAATCGGAAATATAGGCTCGCTGATTGCCATCTACTATAGCATAAACTATCCCGTAAAGAGCAAACAAAATTATAAATCCTGTTAATGATTTAAGTAATGCAAACCCGAGGGAAGTTAAAGAAAATAATAAGTAACCAAAAATGATAACTTTCTTTTTCCCAATTTTATCGGAAAGTTTGCCAAAAGGGACAGCAAATAAAGCATAAAAAATGTTAAAGAGAGTATATAAGAGAATCGGTGCTCCGATAGATAGTTTACCTGTAAAATACTCCTGTGCCTTGAGAATAAAAAACATATAACTGAAATTTGCTAGGGCAAATATACTTGATACCAAAATAAATAATTTAAGGGATTGTGGGAGACTTTTTAAACCAATTTTTAGATTAATATTCTCTGGTTTCCGCCTCTTTTCTTTTACAAAAGATAAAGGAATTAAAGAAAAAAAGGCTAAAATTGCTGCTAGAAAAATAATTGATTTGAAACTAAATCCCCAAAACCAGAATAAAAGAAAAACAATAACCGAGCCGACAATTGCCCCGAAAGTATCCATTGCCCGATGAATTCCAAATCCCTTACCTCTCTGTTTTGGCATTGAATCGGCAATAATAGTGTCTCGTGGAGCTGTTCTTAATCCTTTACCAATCCGTTCCAAACCAGCGAAAATTAAAACGTGTTGCCACGCTTTAGAAAACGCCAAAAATAATTTGAAAAGCGCTGAAGTCAGATAGCCAGAAAAGACAAAAATTTCCCTTTTTCCAAATTTATCAGACCAAAAACCGGCAAAAACTTTTAGGATACTTGAGATGCTATCTCTTAATCCACCAATTAACCCAACAATCATACTGCTACCGCCTAATGCTGTAATGAACATCGGCAAAATAGGCATAATCATTTCACTGCTTAAATCATTAAAAAAACTAACAATCCCTAATAAAATTATATTTAAACTAATAACTTTTATTTTTTTGAATTTTCTATGACCTTGATTAAACTTTTTCATAATAAAAAATAAAAATCTGTTAGTATTTTAGTTGATATTTTATGGACTCGGGGAGAATCGAACTCCCGTTTGCGCAATGCGAATGCGCTGTTCTACCACTGAACTACGAGCCCATGTATTTACTATAATAGTGATTATTATTTGTCTGTCAAATAGAAAATTTGGATTGTTTAGAAATACAGAAGTTAGTTTTAATGAATTTGTTTTTTTATCTTTTTCCCTTGACGAATTTTTAAAAGATGCTATTATTTTAATAAATTAAAAAGGAGGAGAAAGTGAAAAAAAATTTTGATGATTGCTTAAAATTAATTAAATCAAAGATTGTTAGAAAGTTTGTTAGAGAAGCATTGGCTTTGGCTCCCAAACAATTTTGGATTGACCCTTGTAGCAGTTCAGGTAAATATCACCCCCCCGAAGATCAGGTAGAAGGTGGTATTATTGTCCATTCCAGAAAAGCAGTTCAAGTTGCTTTGTCACTTTTTCGATTTTTTGATATTAAAGACCAGTTGGTGAAAGACAAAATTATTGCTGCTTGTATTTTACATGATATTCAGAAAAATGGTATTCCTTGGAAGGATAAGACTGATTATGAGCATGGTCCGATTGCTGCTGATTGGCTTATGACAAATAAAGTTACAAAAAAATTAATTCAGCGTAATCCTGATCTAATAGATATTGTCTTATTAATCAAAAATCATATGGGAATTTGGAACAAACCAAACCCTACGCCCGCACTCAAAACTGGTCAAGTTCTAACACTAAAAGATATTTGGCATTTAATTATACAGATTGCTGATTATTGGGCTTCAAGGAAATGGTGCTCATTTATTTGTGATGAATTTGAACAGTAGAGTATCGTAGAGAGACTAAAAGCATAAAAAAACGGCCTTTTGGGCCGTTTTAATTT
>JAGGZP010000019.1 GCA_021161965.1 bacterium | reverse complement strand
TAATTTTGGAATATTTTTTTAATATTTCGGACTCCTTTTTATTTATTATGTCAAATTCTTTTAAATTAAATAACTTATTTTTTACTAAATAAACCATCCTTTTCTTATTTGGCGCGAGCCAGAAATTGCTGATATTTGCTTTTTGAATTAATTTTATTTCTGGATTTTTTAAAAATAATTGAAGCATCGGTACTAACGTAATTTTTTCGGCTTCGATATCTAATTTTTTCTTCCATTTTTGATAACCCTCTTTTTCTACAACCACTTCGTATTGGTCAGGTATAAGATTATTGATAGTTGTTGGTGTTGGGCCACGAAGTTGTGTCACTTTAAATAACCTTTTATAGAATAGTATTTTATCGTACCAAGCAATCTCTAATGGTTTATTATTTAGTTTAATCAAAGCATTTTCTGGCGAGGAATTAATAAAAAGAACCCCCGTTTTTGTAAATTTTTTTCTTTTAAAATCATAGCGATATCCTTGGCTATAAAGAATAATAATTGCACCAACAATTGCAAAAATTATTACTAGTGGTATACTTAAAATAATTCTTTTTTTAAGTGTCATAAAGTAATTTTATGAAATTTATTATTCAGGGAGGGAAAAGTTTAGACGGAGAAATAGAAGTAAAGGGAATGAAAAATGCTGCTGCCCCAATCTTAGTATCAACTATTCTCACAAAAGATGAGTGTTGTTTGGAAAATATTCCTAGAATAAAAGATGTTTTTGTTATGATTGATATTTTAAAAAGTCTCGGATCAAAGATAAAAATTTCTGGCTCATCAGTTCGGATTTCTAATGAGAAAATTAAATTACATAAACTAGATAAAAGCCTTGTTCAGAAATTACGCTCATCAATATTATTCCTTGGTCCGTTGCTTGCCCGGTTTAAAAAAGTTGAAATACCAGAGCCCGGTGGTTGTATTATTGGGAATCGGCCTATTGACACACATCTATATGCTTTAAGTCAACTTGGCGCGAAAGTTGAGAAAAGAGATGGCTTTTATAAAATAACTGTAAAGCGACTAAAAGGTAACACTATTATTTTACCAGAATTCTCAGTTACTGCAACCGAAAATTTGATTATGGCTGCTGTTTTAGCAGAAGGAAGAACTATAATTAAGTTAGCCGCAGCTGAACCACATGTTCAGGATCTTTGTAACTTTCTTAATAAAATGGGGGCGAAAATTTCTGGGATAGGTACACACACTTTAGTTATCGACGGCGTTAAAAAGTTAAAAGGGGTTAATTATACGATTATTCCTGATCAGATAGAAGCAGGAACTTTCGCAGTATTAGCTGCAGCGAGTCATAGTAGAATAAAAATAAAAAATATTATTCCTGAGCATTTAGATATCATCCTTCTAAAATTAAAACAAATAGGTGTAAAGTTTAAATTAGGCAGAAATTATCTTCAGATATATCCTTCTTATAATCTTAAAGCATTCAAAATACAAACTATGCCCTATCCTGGTTTTCCAACAGATCTTCAGTCACCATTTGGCGTTTTAGCAACACAGTGTCAGGGAGCAAGTTTAATTCAAGATCCACTTTTTGAGGGGAGAATGAATTATGTTAGTGAATTAATTAAAATGGGAGCGAATGCAATTGTTGCTGATCCGCATCGAGTAATTATTAATGGTCCAACAACTTTGTATGGGCGGGAAATTAAAAGTTTTGATTTAAGAGCTGGGGCAACATTAATTATCGCTGGTTTAATTGCTGAAGGAGAGACAATAATCAATCAAGCTGAGATTGTCGACCGTGGTTATGAAGAGATAGAAAAAAGACTTTCTTATCTTGGTGCTAAAATTAAAAGGATAGAATAAAATGTTAAAAATTAAAAAAAATATAATATTATCCTCGTATACTACATTTAGAATCGGTGGTCGAGCAAAATATTTTTTTTCTGCTCAAAACAAAAAAGAAATTATTCAAGCAGTTAATTGGGCTAAGAAAAAGAATCTTGATTTTTTTATTTTAGGTGGAGGAAGCAATATTTTAGTTTCCGATAGTGGTTTTGATGGTTTGGTAATAAGGTTAGATAATAAAAATTATAAAGTTAATGGTAATATTGTTTCTGTTGAGGCAGGTATGCCTTTAAATGAGTTGGTAAAAATTAGCATCGATAATAATCTCAGCGGACTTGAATGGGCAGTAGGTATTCCGGGAACTATTGGTGGAGCAATTTGTGGAAATACTGGTGCTTTCGGCCATTCTATTTCGGATTTTATTTTATCAGTAGAAATATTAAAAAACAAAGAAATTAAAATATTACAAAAAGAGGATTGTTCTTTTTCTTATCGAAATAGTTTATTTAAAAATAACAGAAATATTGTTATTTTGTCAGCTAAATTTAAACTGAAAAAAGACAATAAGAAAAAGTCAAAAGAGATGCTTGCAAAATATTTGAATCAACGAAAAATAACTCAACCAGTAGAACCAAGCGCTGGTTGTATTTTTAAAAATCCATTTTGTACTGATTTATCTAAAATTAACAAAAAATTAGCACCAATTAAAGATAATAGAATTTCTGCTGGTTGGTTAATAGAAGAATGTGGTTTAAAAGGATATAAAATTGGCCAAGCACAAATTAGCAAGAAACATGCAAATTTTATTATAAATTGTGGACAAGCAAAAGCAGAAGATGTTATTATCTTAATCAGTTTAACAAAACAAAAAGTCAGGGATAGATTTAATATTCAACTTGAAGAAGAAATAAAATATGTTGGATTCTAATCTAGAAGTAGAAAAGGTCTTTTTATTAAAAACAAAACGTTTTCTGATAGGTTTTGTTTTTGCTTTTATTTTACTTATCATATTATCTCTTTTAGTTTTTTTTCCAAAAGAGAATATAATAATTGGTCTTAGCCCAGAGCCATTCGTTGAAAATTTTCCCATTAAAATAAGTTTAAACACAGACATTATACTTTATGAATTAGGGATAATTCCAGGGAAATTAGTTTCTTCAAAGGATACATCAAAAGATTATGTTTATTTAGAAGAATTAGCTTTACCCAATGGCAAAATATTGTCGTTTAGAAAATCTGATATTGAAAAATTTTTGAAATTTAAAATAGAAGAGAAGTTACAAAACAAGAAAAAGATAGTTGAATCAAGTAACAGTTTTATTAATTATAAAGTGAAAAGTTTTGACAAAGATAAGATAACCGCTATGGTCGACATTTTTACTAAACAGTTAGTTGTTTATAATTATTCTTGCGATTATATTAAAAGTAAGATTAGTAGAGAAAGAAAAATTGAAAATATTAAAGAAATTTTGTCTAGTCTACCAGGTGTTGTTAATGTAGAAATCAAAAATTGGCAAGGATGTACACCTTTTTTAAAAAATAGGATACGAGTTAAATTTGTTATAATTGATAATCGATAAGATTCATTGTTTTTAGAATAGAATTATAATAATGTTTTAAACTACTTTGCTTATTACGAAAGATTTATAAATATTTAAAAATGCTTTTCGAACTTTTATTTTATTCGTTGGGTATACTAAAATTGAAATATGAAAGAAGAGTTTGCTCAAAAAATTTTAAAGAAAAATAAGAGAGATTACAAAACTATTGCGGAAAATTTTTCAGGAACGCGCGCTTATTTGTGGCCGGAATTGCTCAGATTTGAAGAATATGTTAAAGAAGGTGATAAAGTTTTAGATTTGGGTTGCGGAAATGGCCGTTTTTACGAATTGTTTAAGAATAAGAAAGTAGAATACATTGGTGTTGATAATTGTCAGAAGTTAATTAGTTTGGCGAGAAAAAAATATCCAAATGCTAATTTTATTTTTGGTGATGCTTTAAATTTACCATTTAAAAATAGTGAATTTGACCTAGTTTTTTCTATCGCTGTTTTTCATCACATTCCTTCACAAAAGTATCGTCGACAAGTTTTAAAAGAAATTTATCGAGTTTTAAAGCCGGATGGCTTATTAGTTTTAACTGTTTGGAATTTGTGGCAACCAAAATTGTTAATAAAATATAAAATTTGGCCAATAATTTTTGGTTGGCGAAAGAAATATATGGATTGGAAAGATGTATTTATTCCCTGGAAATTGCCAAGTAAGAAAGTAATTTATCGCTATTACCACGCTTTTTGTAAAAATGAGTTAAGAAATTTAATCAAACAATCAGGATTTGAAATTAATAATTGCTATTACACGCAAAAAAATAGAAAAACAAATTGGTTGAAAGGATTTAATTTAGTCGTCCTTGCCAAAAAGGTATAATTTGCTATAATAATACTATGATTGAAAAAAGAATAGAAAAGTTTAAAAAGGATAAGGATAAAGAATTGATGACGTCGATTGTCGCTGAATTAAGAAGGATACAAAAGTATAAGAATTTCTCGGACTTTGACAAAAGATATGATGATTTAAAAAAAGAATTTATTAAAAAAAATAGGTCGGAAGCATTAGTTATTGAAATTCTTTTCGGAATCAGAGATATTTTAAAAGCGGAGAGATTTTTAGAAGCGCACCGTGGACAAAGAATTGAAAATAAAAAATTTAAAGAAATAATGCGAACTTTAACCGAGTGGCAATTTATGGCTACACATTTAATGATTTACGCTGGGAAAAATAGAAAATTCTGTGAAAATTTTTGGTCGAAGTACGGAGAAATTTATCGTTTATTTTCTAAAGATAATCCCCGGGGTCATAAAAAAGGAATAATTGGCCAGGTTGCTGTTTATCGAATAATGAAAGAACTTGGCTTAAATCCAAGACTTTCCCATCCGGATGAAGACGCCTTTGAAAAAACGGATTTATGGGTTTATTACCCGAAAGAAGAAAAAAATATTGCTATCCAAACTAAATATACTAGCCGTGTTAAAAAACCGATTTTTATTTCGACTGATGAGATAAACTATCCAGCAATTTTGCAACAAGAGAAAGAAAAAAATATGTATTTTGCTCATAAAGATATAGAAGAGATGTTTCATTTGAAACAAAGATGTCAGAAAAAAAATGAAAAAGGTTTTTATGTTGCTTTACCTGATGGTAGTGTTGATAATTTAACCGGCCAACCAAAGGAGTGGATATTAGAAGAAATTAAGAAGGAATTTGATAGAATAAAAGTTTCTAATTAAAAAATGTCAAGAGTAAATCCAAAAATTTTTCATGCTTATGATATTCGGGGAATTTATCCTGATGAGTTAAATAAAGAAGCGGCCTATAAAATAGGTCGAGCATTTATAAAATTTTTAAAATCAAAATTTCATAATTCTCGAATGAAAATAGTTATTGGTCGAGATTGTCGTTTATCCAGCCCCAAAATTTTTAAAGCATTTAGTCAGGGTATTATTGAAGAAGGTGCAAATGTAATTAATATCGGCAAAGTGTCAACAGATGTTCTTTATTTTGCGCTTCACTATTTCAAAACTGATGGGGCAGCAATGATCACCGCTTCTCATAATCCGCCGGAATACAATGGGATTAAAATGCTTGCCAAAGGTTCAAAATACATTTGTGCTGATTGGGGAATTCCTGAAATAAAAGAAATTGTTTTAAAAGATAAATTTAACAGAACTTATTGTCGAAAGGGAAAAATTGTTAAAAAAAATGTAATTCAGGAATACGCGAGACATATTTTGAAATTGGTTGAATTAAAAAGCATTAGAGAATTGAAAGTTGTAGTTGATGCCGGCAATGGGATGGGGGGAAAAGTAATAAAAGAAATAGCTGCTAAAATACCAATAAAACTTATTCCTCTCTATTTTCAACCCAATGGCAATTTTCCAAATCATTTGCCTAATCCATTAATATCGAGTGCAACAAAAGATATTCAAAAAAGAGTGGTTAAGAAAAAAGCTGATTTTGGTTTAGCACTTGATGGTGACGGAGATAGAACTATATTTATTGATGAAAAAGGAAAAATTATTAGCGGTGATTTAATTATTGCTTTATTTGCCGAATATTTTTTAAAAAATAAGCCGGGAGAAAATATTGTTTATAATTTAACCTGTTCAAAAGTTGTTCCTGAAGTAATAAAAAATGCTGGTGGAAATCCAATTAGAACACGAACCGGGCATGCTTTTATGAAAGAGGCAGCCCGAAAATCAAAAGCAATATTTGGCGGAGAGATTTCTGGACATTTGTATTTTCGCGATATGTTTTATGCAGAATCAGCAGGATTAGTTTTATTAATTATGTTAAAAATTTTATCCGAAAATAAAAAACCATTATCTATCCTGATTAAAAAATACAAGAAATATTATCGTGTTGGTGAAATTAATTTTAAAGTTAAAAAGCGACAGGAAACAATTAAAAAAATAGCAAGAATTTATAAAAAAGGAAAACAGGATTGGCTTGATGGCTTGACTGTCGAATTTAAAAATTGGTGGTTTAATCTTCGACCATCAAATACAGAACCATTATTAAGATTGGTTATTGAAGCAAAAAATAAAAAGCAGTTAGAAAAAAGAAAAAGAGAAATAGAAAAATTAATTATAGGTAAAAAATAAATTTTATGATTGGTGTTTTTGACTCAGGGATTGGAGGATTAACTGTTGTTAAAAAAATATTTGAAATTTTACCTGAATATCAAATTTTATATTTTGGTGATACTGCAAGAACGCCTTATGGAAATAGGGGAGCAGAAGTTATTAAAAGGTATTCTCTTGAGGCAATAAACTTTTTGATAAAGAAAGGTGCCAAAATTATTATTATTGCTTGTAATACAGTTTCTTCTGTTGCTTACGATTTTTTAAAACAAAAAATAAAAATTCCTCTTTTTGAGGTTGTGACACCAGCAGTTGAAAAAGCAATTGAAATAACTTTGAAAAATCCAAAATATCCAAAGAGAGCAGTAAAAAGAATTGGAGTAATTGGGACAAGAGCAACGATTGATTCGAAAATCTATAAAAAATTAATTGAAAATAAAACAACAAAAATCAAAGTTTTCCAAAAAGCAGCGCCTCTACTTGTTCCTTTGATTGAAGAGGGTTGGCTAAAAAGAATGGAAACGAAAAGAATAGTTAAAAAATATTTGTATCCGTTAAAATTTGCCCAAATAGATACTTTAATTTTAGCCTGCACACATTATCCGATTATTAAAAATTTGATAAAAATAAAAATTGGTAAAAGAGTAAATATAGTTGATTCTGGTGAAGAGGTTGTTTACAAATTAAAAAAATATTTAGAAAGTAATTCTGCTGTTGCAAAAGAATTAATAAAAGGTAATCAACATAAATTTTTTGTTTCCGATTTAACTTCTCATAATCAGCAAATAGCAAATTATTGGCTGCAAAGAAAAATTAAGCTAGAAAAAATAAATTTATGATTTTAGCAATAGATTATGGCCGAAAGGAAATTGGTACAGCAATTGGAAATATTAAACTAAAAATTTCACATCCTTACAAAATTTTAAAAAATGATAAAAATTTATTTTTAAAATTAAAAAAAATTATTTTTGAGAAAAGTATTGAAAAGATAATTGTTGGTTGGCCGGTTAGTTTTAATAGTAATCAGACAAAACAGACGAGAGAAACAAAAGAATTTGTTGATAAATTAAAAAAAGAAATAAAGATACCAATTGAAATTTATGATGAAAGACTAACGAGTAAAATGGCTGATAGGTTGTTAAAAAATACAAAAAACAAAAAGAATCATGCTGTTGCTGCGATGATTATTTTACAAGATTATTTGACAAGGAGAAAAAAATAATTATAATTTAAATAGGTTGCCGCGGGGTAGAGCAGTAGCAGCTCGCCAGGCCCATAACCTGGAGGTCGTGGGTGCAAATCCCACCCCCGCTACCAGAGTAAATAGGTTTATATGGCTACTGCGAAACAACCAACACAAAAAGGGGGTAGACAATATCATATTGCCTGTAGGAGAGGTGATTTAGCTGGATATGTTCTTCTTCCAGGAGATCCAGGAAGAGTAGAAAAGGTTGGAAAAAATTGGGATGATTATAAAACAATAGCAAACCACCGAGAATATCATTCAATTACAGGACATTACAAATCGACAAAAATTTCTTGTCTTTCAACCGGTATTGGCTCACCTTCAGCAGTTATTGCTCTTGAGGAAGCAGCAAGAATAGGAGTTCATACCTTTATTAGGATTGGTAGTACTGGTGCATTACAAAAAGAAATTAAACCCGGTGATTTTGTAATAAATTTTGCTGCTTTACGGAAAGAGGGTACATCAAAACAATATATTTGGTCAGAATATCCAGCGGTTGCTTCTTATGAAGTAACTCTTGCTTTAATTGAGGCTTGTGAAAAATTAAAAGTTCGTTATCATTTAGGCGTTGGCGTTTCGGCGGATTCATTTTATGTTGGAGAAGGTCGACCGGGATTTAAGGGTTATTGGCAATCAAAATTTAAGTACATTTTGAATGACTTAGCTCAAGCAAAAATAACAAATGTTGAAATGGAAGCATCAGCGCTTTTTACCGTTGCCAATCTTTATAATTTACGCGCTGGAGCAATTTGCGTAGTTTTCGATAACTTAATTACTGATGAGTTTAAAATTGTTGGTGAGAAAAAATTAGGATTAATAGCTTCTGAAGCAGTGGATATTTTGCATAAATGGGATATAATAAAAAAGAAAAAGAAAAAGAAATATTTTTATCCAACATTGATAAAATAGTTAGTTGCTTAGTTACTCGGCTAATTAGTTGCTTAGTTTATTTTAAACAAAAAATTGTAATTAATTCAAATTTATAATTTATAGGTCTTATGCGTATTGGTATTGACGCTCGCACAATTTTGAATCCAGAAAAAGGCGAGGCGGCTGGTATTGGTCACTATACCTATCAGTTAATCCGCCATCTTTTGGAAATTGATAAAGAAAATGATTATTTTTTATTTTTTGATAAAACAGTTCAACAAAAAAGATTAAAAAAGTTTGAACAAGAGAATGTTAGATTTAGATTTTTTCCATTTATTTCTTATAATAGATTTCTTCCTTCAACCTATCGAAATTTTTTGACAACTGCTTTTATTTCTCGTGAGAATCTAGATATTTTTCATTCACCAATACCAAGTTTACCACAGGGATATAAAGCACCAACAGTTATTACTGTTCACGATCTAACTATTTATAAATTCCCCGAACTCTATACAAATAAAGAAATAATGCTTTTGAAGTTAGTTATTCCTAAGGCGATAGAAATGGCTGGAGGAATTATTGCTGTTTCTCAATCAACGAAAAAAGATTTAGGTGAAATTTTTGGCATTAGCACAAAAAAAATAGAAGTAATTTATCACGGAATTGACTCAAGATTTTTTAGAAAATGTAACACTGAAGAAGTAGATAAAGTAAAAAAGAAATATGGCATTACAAAAGATTATTTATTATTCTTAGGGACGCTCGAACCACGAAAAAATATTTTACGAATTGTCGAGGCTTATGAAAGATTGCGTGACCGTTTAGTAGAGTTACCACAATTAAGTTTAAAAGATCCGCTAAAAAAGGAGAGTTTGAAGAATTATTCTGTTGATTATCAATTAGTTTTGGCCGGACAACCAGGAACACATTTTAAATCAATTCAAGAAAGAATTAAAAAATCGAAATACAAAGATGACATTATATTACCGGGTTATATTGATGCCGATGATCTCGATCAGTTATTCGAAGGGGCTAAAATTTTTGTTTTTCCTACGTTATATGAAGGTTTTGGCATTCCGGTAATTGAGGCAATGGCAAACGGTATTCCAGTAGTTACGAGTAATGTTTCATCTTTACCAGAGATAGCCGAAGGTAAAGCGATATTAGTTAACCCATTTAATGTTGCAGAGATTAGTCAAGCAATATTTGATTTACTAACCAATAATAAACTATATAACGAAATTTCTCAAAAAGGTCGAGAAAAGGCGAAAGAGTTTAATTGGAAAAAAACAGCAAGAGAAACTTTAAATTTCTATAAAGAAATAGCTAAAATGTAATTAAATTTATGGAAATACAAAAGGAAGAATTAAATCAAGAAATTAATAAAGTCGAAAAAAAGGTATCGTCTAGTAAACGTAAATTCAGTTGGAAAATTTTTATTTTTACCATTGCTATTGTTGTAATAGTTGGAGGAGCTTATTTCTTGTACTGGAAGCAGAATGTTAAATTAGCAGAAAAAGGAAGAATCCAGGCTGTGTTTTTAGTTAATGGACAAGTTTATTTTGGACATATTGTTAAACAGACAAGAAATTGGATTATTTTAAGAGACGTTTACTATTTACAAATTCAGCAATTGAGCACAAAAGAAGGTGAAAAGCCAAAATCTCAGCCGACTTTAGTTAAGCTTGGTAACGAGTTGCATAAACCAACTAGCGAGATGAAAATAAATCGAGATCAAATTTTATTTGTTGAAAACCTAAAGTCTGATTCACCAATTAGTGAGACAATCAAAAAAGCTGAGTAAGTAATCTATGGTATCAAAACAGAATAAAAAAATGAGCCATATAAAGGTTCCGATGTTGCTTGTTTTTTTTATTTTTTTGATTGTTGCGTTTATTAGTTTTTTGTTTTTTAATGGAGATCTTTTTTTAAAAAAAAGCAAAGACATCAATTTAGTTTTTGATGGTCCTAACAAAGTAAAAGTTGGTGAAAATGTAGACTTTTTGTTAAGGATAGAAAATTATGGTAATTTAGATATTCAGTCAGGCGATTTTACATTAAACTTTCCTGAAGGGTTTTATTTGGATGAAAGTAGTAAAAATTATTCAGAGAAATTAGTTAATGGTTGTAATTGGCATTTTGATAGAATAAGAAAAGGGCGACAAGAATTTTTAAGAATTAGAGGTCGTTTTTTTTCACCCTCTCATTCTTTAGTTGAAACAAAAAAATTTAAAGGGATGTTTGATTTTCATTTAGCTGGACTGACGTCATCTTTTCAGAAAACAATTGAAAAAGATATTTTTGTTGATTCAGCATTTAGCAGCGAATTGAAGATACCTAAAGAACTTTCTGTTGGGCAGGTTTTTACTTGGCAGTATAAAATCGAAAATAAGACAAATTATGATTTTGAAAATTTAAGAATTTCTTTAGAAACACCGAAAAATTTTTTATTTCTCAAATTAATCAACAAAGATAAAGATATTCAAGAATCAGAAAATTTTAATGGGGAAAAAATTTTCTTAATCGAAAGTTTAAAGGCACAAGAGATTAGAGTTATTGATTTTTCTGGTGTTTTTAATGGTCCACTTAATAAGAATGATAATCAGATAAAAATTACTGCTTCTTTAAAATCGCCTAATGGAAGATATTATGATCAAAATGTTATTCTCCAAAAACTTAATTCATTAAAATCGGATATTATTTTTTCCTTAAAAGTCGAAAATGGCAAAAAATATTTTTCCTGGGGCGATGAAATACCATTAATTTTAACTTATCAAAATAATGGTTTAAAGGAAATACAAAATCTTGGTTTAGAAGTCGAAGTAGAAAATGCACATTTTTTTAGCTGGCCAGAAATAACTAATAAAAAATGGTTAGCAAGTACAGATTCCATAACAAAAAGGTCGGGATATTGGCAAATTAGAGATACATATGGAGGCAAAAAAATTATTTGGAATCGATTGAACCTCCCAAATTTTAAGGTTGTTAAAACAGGATCGTCTGGTAAAATTAGATTTAAATTAAAGTTAATTTCTCGTTATCGTGCTAATAAAAATAGGTATGTTAATCCTTTAATTAAATTTAAAGTAAATTTAATTTGTCGACCAGTTTTTTCAACACGCGATTTAAAATTACAAGTTAATGGTCCAGAAATTAAAGTTAGAACAAATGTTTTTCTTTCCGGCGAAGCACGTTACTATGACGATGAAAATATAAGGGTTGGGAGTGGGCCTATTCCGCCCAAAGTTAATCGTGAAACACGTTACCTTATTTATTGGCGTGTCGAAAATACTTGTAACTCCGTTAATAATTTATATGTTGAAACAGTTTTACCAAAGAATGTTATTTTTACCAATAAAATAAGTGCTTCAATTGGAGAGATAGAATTTGATGAAAATAATCGAAAAGTTATTTGGCATATAGGCAATTTATTGCCTTACAGAGGCGGACCTTTTTCTTCAATTGAAGCAAGATTCGAGGTAGCAGTTGTTCCTGATGATAATGATATTGGTCATGTTTTACCTCTAACTAGCGTAATTTCTTTGCATGGCATCGATAAATGGACCGAAGAGGATATTTTTAGAGAAATAAATTTTCTGGATACAAATATTGAAAGCGATCCTATTGTTTCAGGCAAAGGAAAAGTTGTTAAATAAGTTTAACTTGTCAAATTTTATTTTTATCCTATAATAAAT
>JAGGZP010000073.1 GCA_021161965.1 bacterium | reverse complement strand
GTTTATTAACTCTTTCTATCTCTTCTATTAGGGGAGCTACTTTAATGAAATTAGGACGGGCTCCTACTACAATAATGACTTTTTTTATTTTTCTTTTCATGTGTATAAAGGGGGCTATTTTTATTCACCCTGCACCTTCCAAGCTATTTTTAATTCTTTTCTTTAACTCTTGATAAGCCCTGCCAAAATACTTTAATTGTTTTTCTCTATTTCGAGCATCTTTTTCTGAGAAAAATGCTTCATAATAGACTAGAACAAAAGGTGCTTTTTTACGATGTTCGGCTATTCTTCTTTTTAGATTATTGGTAGAGCCGATATATAATTTGTTATTAATTTTGTTTTTAAGAATGTAAGTGTAATTCATAATGAAGGTGCGGGGTAAAGTTTGGTCGTGCTCCTGCTACAATAATGATTTTTTTCATAATCTCTTGCCTAAAATTTGTTATTATGATATTATGATTTCACTTATATGTCAAGAAAAACTGAAAAATTTTTAAAAGAAATTATTCGCTGGGGAAGTTATTTAATTCTATTTCTACCACTTGCTATTACCCGAAGTACACTGTATCCTTTTATTTTTGGAAAAATAATATTTTTTCGGATTTTAGTTGAAACTATCTTTGTTCCTTGGATATTTTTAGTTATTTATAACCCAAAATACCGCATTAAGTGGAAAAATCCTCTAATATTGACACTGACAATTTTTGTTAGTGTTTTATTTTTAACAATGTTAACTGGTGTTGATATCCAAAGAAGTTTCTGGTCGACACAAGAAAGGATGACTGGTGTTTTAACTTTATTTCATTTTTGGCTTTGGTTTATTATTTTAAGCACTACATTTAAAAAATGGCAGGATTGGGAAAAATTTATTTGGGCTAGTTTAATTTGTTCCTTTTTGGTTGGTTCTTATGGTTTAGGCCAAAAACTTGGCTGGAAATTTTTGGTTGAAAATATTGGTGTTCGCTTATCATCGACATTAGGAAACCCCATCTTTCTGGGTGTTTATATAATGATGAATATCTTTTTCATCGGACTTTTGTTAACTAAAGAGAAAAAACAAAATAAGAAAATATTTTTGATTTTTTTACTTCTCTTTAATTTCGGTATTTTCTCCTCACCGGCAACCGAGCAATAACTCTTATATTTCTTTTATCCCTTTTTATTTTTCTTTTATTTACAATTTCAATTCATCCTTCAAAACATTTTAAAAAAATAGCAATACCAATTTTTATCTTCCTAATAGTAATTTTTATTAGCGGCTTGATATTCTTACAAACACAAAAACATAAACCATGGCTAAAAAAAATGCCTCAAACTATTCAAAGAATATCAAAATTAACATATGCCTCAGACCAAAGAATAATCCCCTGGAAAATTGCTTTCAAGGGATTTAAAGAAAGACCAATTTTAGGTTGGGGTTGGGAAAATTACAATATAATTTTTAATAAACATTTTATTCCAAAAATTTATGATAAATGGGGTCCACAGAGCTCTTGGTTTGACCGCTCTCACAACCAGATTTTAGACATCTTAGCATTAAGTGGAATCCTGGGCTTATTTTCTTACTTAGCTTTTTATGGCTCTATTTTTTGGTTTTTATTTAAGAAAATTAAAATTTCAAACAGAAAAGAAAAAGTTGGATTATTTATTTTATTTTTAGCTTTTGTTGCTTATTTTCTTCAAAACTTAACAGTTTTTGACACACCAGCACCATTAATTGTTTTTTATTTTGCGTTGGGATTGGTTTATTTTACTATAACCGAGAACGCGAACGCTGAACGCGGATCAACGCGGATATTTACGCGGATAAACGCGGATATTTACGCGGATCAAGGCGCGAATAAACACGGAGCCTTGACACGGATAAACACAAATTCATCCGAGAAAATTAATCAATTTCCTTTACCAATTTTAATTTTTTTGATTATCATTTTCGTTCCTTGGGCAATTTACAAATTTAACCTAGAGCCATACAAACAATCAAAATTAGGAATTATTGCTATCTCTGTTTCGCAAAATGATTTAAAATCAGGAATAGAATGGTATAAAAAAGCTTTGGCAAAAAATTGCTTTACCAATCCAGAATTGAGAATGCAATTAGTCAAATCAGTAATCGAAAATAGCCGAGAACAAAAAATTTCTCGTGAAAATTTAAGAGAAATAACTGAGTTTGCTATTTCAGAAATGGAAAAAAGTGTAAAAAAACATCCATTAGATGTTCGCTATTATTTATATTTAGGTCAACTTTATAATTTTGCCTCACAATTTGACAGGATTTATGCGGAAAAAGCAGAAGAGTTATTAACTCGTGGGTTAAAACTTTCGCCAAAACGCCAACAAATTTATTATGAAATTGGCCGAGCACAAATACTTCAAAGAAAGTATATTAAAGCAATCGAGACATACAAAAAAGTACTGGAAATTGATAAAAAAACTAAAGAGTCGTATTGGAATTTAGGATTAGCTTATTTAATTAATAAAGAGTATAAAAAGGGATTGAATAATATTAACCAAGCACGGAAAATGGGGCGAAGTTATCAAAAAAATGAATCAGTCACACTTTTTATTGCTGATGCCTATGCAGAACTTAAAAATTATAAACAAGCAATTGCTCTTTGTAATTTAGTTTTAAGATGGAATCCCAAAAATATTAACGCCCTAGTAAGAAAAGTAATTTACTATTCGCGGTCCGGCGATAAAAAAAGTGTCCAAAAATCGCTTGAAGAACTTAAGAAAATCAATCCATCAGTGGCGCAAGAAGTTAAAAAAATGATAAAGCAAAAAAATGAATAAAATCAAAGAAAAAATTATAAACAACAAATCTTTCCAAATTAGTAAAAAGGGGGTTCGCTATTTAATTACACCTTTAGTTTTTCTGGGAACTTTTTTGGGTTTTAAATTTTTTAAACTAGTTTATGGCTACATTCACCCACCAAGAATACCAGTAAACAAAACACCAAAAGATTTTGGAATGAATTACGAAGAAATAAAATTCAAAACGTCAGATAACTTAGAAATTCGAGGATGGTTTATCCCTGTTACTAATAAAAGAAAAAAGCCGTCGATTATTTTTTGCCATGGTTATCCAGCAAACCGACTTGAAGTTTTAAATCGGGCAAAAATTTTGTACCCAGACTACAATTTACTGCTATTTGATTTTCGGGGTTTAGGACAAAGTAGCGGATTTTATTCTTCATTTGGTGTTTACGAACAAAGAGATTTGATTGCCGCATTAAAATATCTAAAAAGTAGAAGTGATATTTCAGATAAAATAGGAATTTTTGGATTTTCAATGGGTGGAGCAGTCTCCTTAATGGTTGCAACAAAATTTCCGGAGATTAAGGCAATTGTTGTCGAAAGTCCTTATTCGTCTTTAGACAAAATTATCCGCTATACATTTCGCCAAAAAAAAATCTGGCAGGAAATTTCTGCACAGATAGCTACGCAAATGGCGCGCTTATTTTTAAAAATAGATATCAGAGAATTTTCACCGGCAGAAGCAGTTAAAAAAATCAAAATACCGCTTTTAATTATTCACAGCCGTGATGACAAACAAATTCCCTTCGAAAATTCGAAGGAAATATTTGAGAACGCCAATGAACCAAAATCTCTCTGGGCGCCACTTAAGTCCGAACATGGTCATATAATTACCGACCACCGAATTGAATATGAAAAAAGAATGAAAGACTTTTTTAAAAAATATCTAAAATAATTCGAACGGCCAAAAATAAACTTAAAGTGCATTTGATTGCCAGTGGCCGTTTTTTAATTTTCTTGGCTGACATTTTTTCCAAAGGCCAAGATTATTCTCTCTTGCTTTTCTTTCGGCTTGGATAAATAAATCTTGATATTTAATATCCGGCGGGTAAGTGTAAGAAAAAGCATAGCCCATCTCAACTAATTTTAAATTAACAAATGTCCCATCAGGCAAATAAACATATCTCAAAAGCCGGCCATATTTATCTCTTTCAGTAATATCCTTCTCCAAACGAACGTATTTTCCTTCAACCAATTTTTTATTCATTTTTGATGCCTGATATCCAAAACACTGAATTGGTCTGCGCGGATCAACCGTCTCTGGAGTATCAATGCCAATATAACGAACTATTTCTCCATTTTTTAATTTAATTGTGTCGCCGTCAATAACTTTTTGAACCTTAATAAAACCGGCCGCTTCATATTCTCTCTCAATTTTTAGTTTATCCTGATAAATACGGAAAAAAATAAAAGCGCCAATAAAAATAACTAAAAGGCACAAAAAATTAAAAATTAATTTTATTTTTTTCATTCTTCAATAGTTACTATTGGCTCTGGTTGGATATATTTGCGGACAAAAAAGTAATCAATATAAATATTACCAGACCTTGCCTTGGCATAAAAGCCAACTTTTCCTGCCTGACTTAAAGATAAATTATCTTTTGAATAATTATAAAGATAATTTTTCTCGTCGGTATATTCTATTTCCTGTTTTGTTTCATAAACTTTTACCTTTATTTTTTTTGGCCTGCTACTATGATTTCGCTCATGATAATTCATTATATCTGTTTTTTGATCATTTTCTATTAATCCCCACCACTGATAACCATCGCGCCAAAAACCAGTACCGCCAAAATACCAATAGTTGTTTTTATCTTGTAAATGATAGATTACTTCAATACTTGATCCATAATCAATCTCAGCTAGGCCAATTTCTGAAACAAAATTTTCGATTGATAAATCTCTTGGATAAGCAAATATTTCTGAAACAGAATCTCTTCCAACCCAAAATCTTGATTCCGAAGTTTGCCATTGACGATCTTGTGGTTCACCAACTAAGAAACTATATTGTGATTTTTTAATACTTGAAAAATCATCATACCAATCAAAAACATCTTCGCCTTTTCCAATATAAGTTGCTGAAGGATTGTCATAATAAAGGTAAATCTCTTTTTCTGAATTTGAGAGAAGATTAGAAAGTTTTAACCAAAAGATTGCTGACTGATTTTCTTGGTAAGATTGGCGATAAAAAGGAATTTCTTGACCATCAATTTCTGTAAAACGCAAATCACCAAAATCTAATTGCATTCCTTTTTTGTAAGGAATTTCAATTTTAACTTGATAATCATTTAAATCTTCATTAGTTTGATTTTTTATCTTAATTTTTATTCTTTTATCCCAACCAGGAAATTCAAGATAAGGATCGGAATTTGTCTTAATAAGATAATTTTCATTTGCTTCAAAAATTGTTGGTTCAGGAATTGTATATTTACGAATAACGATTTTTTCAACATAAACAGGCATGTTCCATTGAGCTGCTGTAGATTTTAGGCCAAGGCCAGAGAATTGATTTAATCGTGAATCATAACGTAAATAAGTATATTTAAAACTATGATTATCAATATATTCTATTTCTTGTTTTGTTTCATAAACTTTTACCTTTATTTCTTTTGGTTTGCTGCCGTGATTTCGTTCACGATAATCCATTATATTTGTTTTTTGACCATTTTCTATTAATCCCCACCATTGATAACCATCGCGCTCAAAACCACCGCCACCAAAATACCAATAATTGTTCTCATTTTGATAACGATAAATTGCTTCTATATTTTGCCCACTGGCAATTGAGTCTATATTCAAATCAAAAACAAAATTTTTTAGAGATAGATTTTTTGGGTAAAGATGTCCGGCACTGTAAAAAATCAGTTTTGAATTTTGCGTGTCCCAGGTTAGATTGCCATCAAAATTATATTCTGAACCTCTTTCTGTTGAAAAATCATCATACCAATCAAAAACCTCTTCTGGTTTTTCAATGTAAGTTGCCGAAGGATTGTCATAATAGAGATAAATAATTTTTTCTGAACGACGGGGGATAAAAGGTATTTTTACCCAAAAGATAGAAGAATTTGAAGGGATAAAAGATTCCCGATAATAATTTAATGATGTCTTTCCATCAGAATCAGTAAAGCGAATATCTGAAAAGTCAAAATTCATTGAATATGGTTCGTAATTAACATTTACTTTTATCTGATAATCTGTTAAATCATTATCATTTTTTAAATTATCAATGACTAAAACCTTCCTCTGTCCCCAATTTTCCAACCAGAAATTGTTAATTCCTAAAGAATTTTTTGGATTGGGATTTTCCTGAATAAAGAAATCTTTTTTGTTATTATCAGTATCTTGAAATACATAATTTTCATCTGGTTTTCTCTCAAGAGATTGATTTGAGTCGGCCGCTAACATTGCTTCCCCTTCTTTAACATATTTTGGATCGCCCCAAGCAACTAAATCAACATATTTATTTTTTAATTCGTCAATACTTTTATCTTCTGGATTAAATGGATAAATAACCACTGAACCATTCTTATTTGAGAGTTGTGGTGCTCTATAGGGTTCCCCGTTTTCATTTTTTAATGTCCAATCAGCTGGAGGAAAAATTAACTTTGGATTGTAAACATCAATTAAATAATAATTATTCTTTTTTATTTGTGCATTATCAGGAAATTTTTTATTTAAACGCGGATTATTCCAGTCACGATTTTGAGAATAATAAGCAAGATAATAATTTGATAAATTAATGTCCTTATCGGTTGAATTAAATAATTCGACAAATTCGCGCCCATTTATTTGAATTTCACTAATAACTAAAGAAGGTAATCTAACAAAATGAGAAATTTCACTGGAATCACTTTTATTCCCAGCTCTATCAACTGCTTCTATTTTGAAATTATATTCTTTTTTATCTTTTCCTTTTAACTTGAAACTATTTAATTTTGTTGAACTTGTATAACTTTGATTTCCTTCTTGCCAAATAATCTCATAATAATTGATTCCGGATAAATTATCATTTGCTTTATCCCAGGACAAATTCATTTCTAAAGAATTTTTGTTTCTTAAAATATTTAAATTTTTTGGTTTATCCGGTGGATTACTGTCAAAAATAAATTTTGCTGTTGAAGATGTATTTTGGATATTTCCTAAAGAATCAATTGCTCTTGTTCTAACAATATAATTTTGGTCATCTAAGATTGAATTTGGTAAATCAAATTGCCAGATAGTTAAATTGGTGCTAGTTGAATAATTTAAATTTGTTTTTAGCCAGTTTGGATTATCTTGCCAAACTAAAGTTGAAGAGGAATAAGCAAGATATTTTGTTCCTAAACCTTTTTGAACTTGAATCTCAACCTCTTTTAAATTATTATCTGGATCAGAAGCATTGCCATAAATTTTATTCGGCCAAGATGAATAATTAAAGTGTGAATCAGTAAATAAGGAATCAATACTTGAAATTGGGCCAGTTAAATCAATTGTCCAGGAATATGTTTTGATTTCTGATTCATTGCCTAAATTGTCTTTTGCTTTAAGGTAAAAATTATGTTTTCCTTCGGATAAATTTTGATATTTTTTTGGTGAAAAACATTTTTGAAAATCGTTATTGTCTATTTTGCAATAAAAAGTTGAATTTTCATTGGAAACAAATTCAAATTCTGCTTCTGTCTGATTAGTTAAAGAATCCGGCTTTTTAGTTATTTCAATTTCTGGTGGAGTTGTGTCAATTAACCAAGTAATATCAATCACTTGGCTATAATTTCCTGCTTCATCTTTTGCTTGAAGAGAAAAGAGATGATAGCCATCTTCTAAATCAGAATAAATTTTTGGTGAAGAACATTCTTCAAATTGACTATCATCTAAAGAACATTCAAAAACAACATTTTCTGAAGAAGAAAATTCAAATTTTGCCTGGTTATTGTTAGTTGGATTTTCTGGTTGGGATGTAATTTTAATTTCTGGGGAAGTAAAATCAATTGTCCAAGAAAAAGAAGATGGTGTTTGATCAACATTGCCAAATAAATCAATTGCCCGAACTTGGAAATTATGAGAACCTTCGGATAAATTATTGTATGTTTTTGGCGAAAAACATTTCTCAAATTCATTTTCATCTAATTTACATTGAAAATTTGATTCTTCATTAGCAGAGAATTGAAAAGTGATTTTTGAAGAATTGCTTAAACTTGGTAAATCAGATAAATTGTCAATTTTTGTTTCTGGGGGAATTGTATCTGTTGGATTATTTGATCCTCCACTACCCCAACTTGGTCCGTTATTTTCTGAATTATTAGAATTATTTGAATTGTTTTCTGAGCCATTGTCTTCTGAATTTCCTGAATTATCTTCTTGGTTATTATCATTCGACTCGTTTTCCTGATTATCTAACTGATTATTCAAATTTTCTTCTGAATTTGCCGAGGAATTTTCATTATTTTCAATATTTTTTACTTCTATATCTTTTACTTCTATTTTCCAAGAAACAAAATTACTTTTTAACCATTTGAATTTAGAATTTTCAAAATAGACAAATTGGAAAGTTGGCTGATAAATTCCTGTTTTATTTGGTGCTTTAATTTGAAAAGATAAATCAATAGTTTTGTTTGGTTCAACTTTTCTTGAGGAGATTGCTGGCCTTAATCTTGTTCTCCAAGAAGGATGATAAATACTTTTTGAAAAATTATTGTAAACATTGATTGAAATTTGATTTTTCGGAAGCCATACTTGATTGCCAGTGTTTTTAATTCTTACTGAAAGATTTGCTGTTTGATTTGGCCGGAGAATTAAATCTTGACTTTTTGAAACTATTTCTGCTGACCAAATTTTTTCTTTATTTTTTTCTTGATTATTTTTTTCATCTACTTTTTGATTTAGTTTTTGGTTTGAATTATTTTCTGGAACAAAAAAATGGACTACTGGCTGAGTAATCCGATTCCAAAAATTAACTACACCGGCAAAAAATTTTTTCCACCAAGGGATATTTTGAACTAAAGATTC
>JAGGZP010000002.1 GCA_021161965.1 bacterium | reverse complement strand
GGGTGCAATAGAAAATGGAATGTCTAAAAATAAAGTTTTGTCGTATAAAGATAGAAAAAGTTTAATTAAATATTTACAGGACAATATTAAACCAGGCGATTTGATTTTAGTAAAGGGTTCACAGGGGATGAGAATGGAAAAAATTGTTAAAGAAATTATGGAATTACCCAAAAAGGCAAAGAATCTTTTAGTAAGACAAGAAAAAAGATGGCAAATAATTTAATTTTCTATGTCAAAGATAGAGAAATTAAGAAATAAAACAAAAATAATTGAAAAAGAAGTTAAAAAGCGAATTGTAACTTATATTACTGCCGCCCTTGGGTTAGTTGCTGCTTTAGCCTGGAATGACGCAATAAAAGCTTTAATAAGTTATTTATTTCCTTTAAATAAAAATTCATTATTAGTAAAATTTATTTATGCTGTCATTGTAACAGTTATTGTAACAATATTTACAATTTATATTTCTAAATTATTTAGTCGAAATGAAAAGGAATAAAGGACAAAAATTTTTTCTTAGAGCAAAAAGTTTAGACATTAAAACAGGTTATCCTTGGATTATTGTTATTCATGAGAAAGATTGTCGACGATACGGAATTGTTGCTGGTGACGAATTAAGTTTTCATTGGAAGAACAAAAAAACCGTTGTTTTTGTTAACGTTACTGAGACATTAATAAGACCAGGATACATTGGATTGTTTCAGGAAATTTTAAAACATTATGAGATAAAAAATGGAGAACTAATTGAATTAGAATTAGTTGAAAAACCGAAATCAATTGAGGCAATTCAAAAGAAACTCATTGGGAAAAAACTTTCATATAAAGAAATTTATCAGATAGTTTCTGATATTGCTAATTACCGCTTAAATGATGCAGAAATTGCATTTTTTATTGCCGCTGCTTTTGCCAAACGCGGATTTTCACGGAAAGAGATTTATTATTTAACCAAAGCTATGGCTTATACCGGCCATATTTTTAATTTTGGAAAATTAGTTGCTGATAAACATTCAACCGGCGGTTTACCAGGAAATCGTGTTACTCCAATTATTGTTGCTATTGTTGCCAGCTGTGGAATTACTTTTCCAAAAACTTCATCACGAGCCGTTACTTCAGCCGCTGGAACAGCTGATACTTTTGAGGTTTTGGCCCCAGTAAGTTTTAAAATAAAAGAAATTGAAAAAATTATCAAAAAAATTAATTGTTGTTTAGTTTGGGGCGCAGAAAAGATTGCTCCAGCAGATGATAGAATTGTTAAAATATCTTATCAATTGAATATTGAGCCGTACACAAAAATGGTTGTTAGTATAATGTCAAAAAAAGTAGCAATGGGTATTACACATTTAATTATTGATATTCCGGTTGGAAAAACTGCAAAAGTACCAACAATGAAAAAAGCACATTTTCTTAAAAATATTTTTCTCTATTTAGGTAAAAAATTTAAAATTAAAACAAAAGTTTTAATTTCTCGAGCAAGAGGACCAATAGGAAAAGGAATTGGTCCAGCACTTGAGGCTCGTGATATATTAAGGGTTATGCAACAAAAGAAAAATCGGCCAATGGATTTAGAAAACAAATCTATTTGGTTAGCCGGCAATCTTTTAGAATTAACCGGGAAGATAAAAAAGGGAGCAGGTGAATATACTGCTCGAGAAAAATTAAGAGATGGCTCTGCCTGGAAAAAAATGCAAGAAATTATTAAGATTCAAGGTGGAAATCCGAACATTGATTCAGAAGAAATTGAATTAGGGAAAATTAAACATAATGTCTATGCAAATAAATCCGGTCGTATTTCGGCAATTCATAACAAAAATTTAGCTGAAATTTGTCGTTTGCTTGGTGCTCCGGATATAAAAAAAGCTGGTATTTATCTTCACAAAACAGTAGGTAAAAAAGTTAAAAAAGGTGATTTACTTTTTACACTTTATACTGTTAGCCACTTACGTTTAAATTTAGCCCTTGAAGGTTTAAAAAAGATCTGGATTTTTAAAATTAAATAAAACAAATTATAAAAAGGCGTTGGGAAACTAGCGCCTTTATTTTATTAAAATCAATTTATTTTTATCCTAATTTAAAGTTCATTACTAAATAGCCAACACCAAATGGACCTTCATAAGATAAAATTTCTGGTTGATAATTTAAGTCTTGTAAAATACCTAAAAGAATAATAATTGAACGAAATCCACATTCACCAGCCTCTTCAATTAATTTTGGGTCCATTTTTAAAATTGAATTAGTTGCTTTATTTTTCAAAAATTTAATCAGTTGTTCATCGAAAATTTTACCTTTTGGAGAATAACCAGCTGGAGCATCAAAAGTTAAGCGATGAGAAAGATCACCGGAAGCAATTACAGCAATTTTTTTATTACTTTTTAATATCTCTTCTTTAATAATTTTTCCAAATTCTAAATGTTTTTGATAATCTAACAATGAGTAGCCAATTGGAATTATGGAAAAATTTTTAAGTTTTTGTGTTAAATAATAAAGAGGAACAAGTGTCCCGTGATCTAATTTTTCTTCATTGACGATAATTACTGGCAATTTTGTCTCTAATTTTTCACGGATTTTATAAGTAAAACCTAAATTGCCTTTAAATTCTAATTCTGTAGAAAAATCACCAAATTGTTGAAAATTACCAATATATTTTTCAGAGAGATTAATTGAGAAAGCATCAGCAAATAGCGGGCCATGAGGGGAAATTATTAAAATTACATCTGGATTCACTTCGATTAACCTTTTCTCTAACTCTTTATATCCATTAATTGTTTTTTTAACGATTTCTAAGTTTTCTTTACTCCCAATTGTCGGAATAATAATTGGCGGATGAGGACAAATTGAAGCAAACGATAACATAATATTAATTTAACAATTTACTATTGGCAAAATTTTAAATAAATATGGTAAGGACAAAAAAAACGGATGGTAATATTGATAGTTTTAGCGATAGTAATTTTTGGGATGTTATCAGTGGACGGAAATGGATATCTCCCTGCCTAAAGGGTCTTTAAAAGATCCTTTTTATTTTATAACAATTTTTTTATTTTTTGCATCAATTTTAACCTTATCACCTTCTTTTATTTCTCCGCTAACAATTTTTAAAGCTAATGGGTCAAGAATTTCTTTTTGAATAACTCGTTTTAGTGGTCGGGCTCCATAGGTCGGATTATATCCTATTTCGGCAATAAGTTTTTTCGCTTCCGGGCTAAAACTAATTTTGATTTTTCTTTCTTTTAGTCTATTTTTTACTTTTTCAAGTTGAAGAGAAACTATTT